>JAKLHB010000046.1 GCA_022710345.1 Planctomycetota bacterium | reverse complement strand
CCACGGCTTGCACTTTGCCGCCTAATTCGATCAAGGATGTGACTAAAGTCTTGAGAGCTTTTTGCACATCGCTTTTGGTAATGCCTGTGACATCTATGAAGAGCTCGGTACTACCAATTTTTACCTTGGTTTCATCGCTATTGATAATGGGCGGCATCGAAAGCACCTGGTTTCGGCTGTCTATGAGAATAGGATATGCTTTAAGATGCTCTAGAAGATGTGCATACGCAATTCCCTTGGGATGCTGGGCTAGAATCTCGCGTGGAGTCATCAGCACATCGGGCCGGCCTAATGGATGAAACTTCATTTCATCAGGTGCAACGGCCGTATATCGAATGGGCGGCTGGATCGTGCTCATGTCATAGATGCCAATGGAAGCAAGTTTGCGATCTCGGCCAATGCCCCAATGCAAGTTTTCCTGCAATTTCATCAAGGTCCGCAACATCAATGCATCTATCGGGGCCGTGGTCACCACAGCAGATACCACATAAGGACGGAAACTATCTTTATCCAATAGTTTTGGATCCACTGTGATGCTAAATTGGGCAGGTGCTACGGTATATTTAGGTAATCCTGTTTCTATGCCTAAATATCCTTTGATGGCTCGTGCTAAGCCGCCAGCATCAAATAAATCAGGTCGTGCTGGCAAAAGATCAAGACGAATCACTTGATCCTGGCCTGTTTTAGGAAATGCCACTGCACTTTCATAGCCGCATGTATTGCAACGATTGGGAGCTTCTTCATGAAGTAATTTGTCCGTTACGACAGCGCATTGAGGGCATTGATATAGAGCAACTTCGGCCACTTCATCCAAATCACAGCCTAGACGTTCTAGTGTTTCACTCAATGCTTCTGGTGAAAGGGATTGCCCCATCAATCCGTTGAGTTGCTGTACAGAAATTCCAATTACTGGCACAGGCGTACCTCCTCTAGCCAATCTAAGTCCGAACCATACAATACGCGAATATCGCTAATGCCATAACGCAGCATGGCTAGGCGTTCCAAACCAAGTCCCCAAGCCATGACTGGAACTTTGCAGCCAAATGGACGGGTCACTTCTGGCCGGAAAATACCAGAGCCACCCAATTCGATCCAGCATTTTTTAGATTCCATCCAAACAAAGACTTCGGCCGAAGGTTCTGTATAAGGGAAGAATGCTGGTTTAAATTTTACTTTTGCGAATCCCATGACATGGTAAAATTGCTGCAATGTACCTAAAAGGCAACTGAGCGATGCATCTTTATCAATGATAATTCCATCCACTTGATGGAATTCTGGCAAATGCTTAAAGTTGATGGTTTCATTCCGGAATACCCTGCCAACGCAGAAAACTTTGCGTGGCGGCTCTGGATTTTGAGCAATTGCACGAATGGAAGTCGCTGTGGTATGGGTGCGCATCACCATCTTGCGTGCTTCTTCTGCTTTCCAGCAATATCCCCAGCCTGTTGATCCTGTATTTCCGCCATTTTCATGAGTCTGGCAAATCATTTCGACTAATTTTGGATCCGGCAAGGTTCCTTTCTCTGGTGTCTTCAGATAAAAGGTGTCTTGCATATCTCTGGAAGGGTGATCTTGGGGTTGGAACAGGGCATCAAAATCCCAAAAGCTTAGTTCTACTTGAGGAGAAACAGATTCTTCAAATCCCATCTGCAAGAATGCTCGACGGGCTTCTTGCAGAATTTTTTGTAGAGGATGGCATTTCTTGGGGGCAACGGTTTCTGCAGGTAAGGTGACATCATAAGGCCGTAAAGTAATTTTTTTCCAATTACCAGAAACAATGTCTTCTTCGGTGAGTTGATTTTTTTCCTCTGCTTTGATGCACATATCCGCGAGCATGGACCGGCCTTTGTCTGTTAGCTTAACCCAACGAATGGTTCGCTCTTTGATCTTGAGCAACTCTGGCCGTTTTTTCAAAATTTGCATGCGCTCTGGCTCTAAGCCAAAAACTTTCAATTCATCTAAGAAGAAGTTATTGGTGAACCGAATTCCTTGTTTTACTTCTTTTTCGAGCCGGGCGTGTTGTTCAGGAGCAGTGATGATTTTGAGTGCCTTCTCATCATCTTCCTCTTGTTGTAACGCCTTTGTGCCTGAAGATGTTAGCGCTAATTCTGCTCCCCTTTTTTCCAACCATCCCCGCAAGGTGCCCCACTTTACTACTTCATTGATCTTAATCCCTAAAGCTTCGGCTTTTGCAACAGCTTCTTTCATGGGTAACGGCCCATGTTCCAGAAGAGGCAAGAAGCGACGCTCTGGTAGCCCTTGTTGTACCAAGGCGATCAAATTCTCGCTGGGCACTAATTCCTCACGTTCTTTTTCTTGCATTTCAACCCAACCTGTTTCCATAGCATGGGTAAGGGTGCCCATTGCCATACTTTGCTCTATACATGCTTTGAAAATCAAAGTTGGAAAATCCACAGCATCGCGTGTGTTCAGCAAAATTTGAAACATGCGATATTGGTCTTCGTGAACTTCAAATGCCATAAGTCCATACTTCCTAACCCAAGTTGCTGAATAAGTAGCAACTTATTGGCTTAAATAAGTATACGCAGTCTAATAATAAAATAAAAGTAAAATTAGCCAAAAGCATAGTTAGCTTTGGTAGCATTCAAATAATTGCATGCTTGCTAATCACAATACTTAACCGCTGGCTTTATGCCAGCACGCATAATACAATATCTTCCATCGTGTTATACGCGCAGTCGTAAAGGCTGCAGCCCTAGGTTGTCTGTTCTGCCTGGACAAAGTGAAGCATCTATAACATTATATAATAAAAAGACTTGGAACATTTTGATAGGGGCGGTTGGCCGCCCCTAGTTCCATTGAACGACAAAGAGTTAGAATGCTGCCTTTTCCTGGTGTACCCATTTCCAGAATTTCATGGCTGTGCTCATGATCATCACAACATAGTAATCAATGAATTCCTGATGGATGCCCTTTTCTGTATCCAAGTGATACTGCAAAAAGATATTACCAGTGCTCTCATTGTCGTTATAAGCTAAAAAGGCCAATGGAAATAAGCGCGTACGATTCCATTCATTGCATAGCATGATTGCCCTGCCAAAATCCTCTTTAGGGATTTTCTTTGTCGCAGTAACAGAAATAGTGAAAATATCTTGTTGCTGGCCTTGGATCATCAACAATATCTTCAGCTCGCATCCCCAATCATCATCATAGCTGAAATTTACGTGAAAGTCACCATCTTGATCAGTCAAAAAATTCAGCTCTCGTTTTTTAAGGGCCACACGAATCATTTCGCGATCAAATTTTTTAACCTCATTAGCCATAATTAGTCTCCTAGAATTTTTTTTGAAAAGTGCTTTCTTCTTGCTATAATCCTAACAATCTGCACGTTAATGTCAAGAAAAAAAATTGTCAAAATTTTCGCTTGGAGCAGTCATGCAATTGGTTCACCAAACCAAACAAATGCTCGCCAGGGCAACTCGTACTTACCAACGATTGCACCATGAGTTAGAGTCCCATCGAGATATGATTATCATCTATTTAGGCTCTGCCATTGCTCTTTTTATGATTTCAATGTTTTTGCTTGCCTTAGTGAAAGTTCGCACAGAGACATTTCAATTAGGATACAAACTGGCTCTGCTCGAAAAAGAAAAGAACGAACTCACAGAGCAAATTCAAAGTTTGACCGCAGAAATTGCACAAAAAAGTAGCTATGCGCAATTGATACAACTCAATGAATCCATGAAAATTGGTTTATTACCGCCTGATCAATGGACTAAACCAGAGAAAACGGAGAAGACAAAATGAACAGCTCGCTCGAATATTCTACAATGATCCACCGAAAAGCAACTTATGCACTTTTTTGTGTGATTTTAGGTTTTATAGGGTTAATCATCAGGCTGTTTTGGATTCAAGTGGTTGAACATAGCAGCTTGCAAGAAGCGGCCATTCAGCAACATTGGACAAAAAAGAAAATTCCTGGCCAAAGAGGCATGATCTATGACCGCTATGGTAAAATTTTGGCTATGAGCGTCCTCAGCATGTCATGCTATATAGATCCCAAACAAATTTCTGATTCAGAAACTACTGCGACAAAATTAGCCGAAAGCCTTGGTTTAGATAAAGCCAATGTCTTAAAAAAAATAAACATCCCCAACCGAAGATTCGTTTGGATCAAGCGTTTTTTAGAGCCAGATGAATTTGCCAAGGTGCAAGCATTCAAATTGCCTGGAATTTTTTTTCAAAAAGAGCCGAAACGAGTGTATCCACAAGGCAAGCTTGCAGCTCATGTTGTGGGTTTTGTAGGAACAGATCAGCAAGGATTAGAAGGCATTGAAGCCAGCTTTGACCCAGAATTATCTGGCCGGGAAGGATTTCAATGGGTGTTGAAAGACGGCCGCAAAGCTCGCTGGAGCATCCGCGCTCCGTATATCCCAGAAGAACAACCCCAACATGGCGCATCGCTTTATCTAAGCTTAGACATTGCAATACAAGAAATTGTAGAAAATGAACTCAACCAAGGTATGCAGCAATATGAAGCCAAAGGAGCGGCTGGCATTGTCTTGGAAGTAGCAACCGGTGATATTTTGGCATTAGCGTCCAGGCCTACCTACAATCCCAACGATTTTGGCCTAGCCACAGCATCAGAGCGTAGAAATCGTGCTATTGCAGATGCTTATGAACTAGGCTCTGTGATGAAACCTCTCACAGTAGCCGCAGCGCTATCCCAAGGAGTGGTCTCTAGTGAAAGCCATGTTTTTTGCCACCAAGGAGCGTATCGTATTATTCCAGGTCGAGTTTTACACGATACGCATAGATATGGAGATCTCACCGTAGCCCAAGTGCTGATTCATTCCAGCAACATTGGCACAGCTAAAATTGGCATGATGCTGGGTTCTAAGCACTTGTGTACTTATTTGCAGGCTGTTGGATTTGGAGAAAAAATGGGCATTGAGTTGCCTGGGGAATCCCCTGGACTTTTAAAGCCTGCTGCAAAATGGACGGATTTTACGCTGACTTCTGTGCCAATGGGCCATGAAATTTTGGCAACTCCCTTGCAGATGGCCAATGCGTATCTTGTGATTGCGCACAATGGCACGTATCGCCCTTGTCAGATCATCAAAAAAATGGTACTGCCGAGCGGAGAAGCACTGTTTCGACCTCAGGAAGAACAGCGAAGGGTTTATCCTGAACCAATTGTCGCAGAGATGCGAAAAATTCTGCGCGCAGTGGTTCAAGAAGGCACTGCCAAACGGGCCAATATCAAGGAAGTGGCCATTGCAGGAAAAACAGGGACAGCTCAAAAGATTGTTGGTGGGCAATATTCCCATAGCCAATATATTGCCGTATTTGTTGGATTTGCGCCTGCAGAAAATCCAGAGTTATGCGTTTTAGTCATGCTAGATGAACCAAGTGGGGCATATTATGGTGGGACAGTGGCAGCCCCTATGGTCGCGAATATTATTAAAAAAAGCCTTTTACACCGCACATTGCGGGCAAAAGCAAGCTTTTAAAGGAACAAAGCAATATGCAGAAGATTTCTTTGAATTGGTTTCAACACCTTTATCCTGACATTGCCTGGAAGAATTTTGATCCTAAGATCGAATTCACTTCTGTGCAAAATGACTCTAGAAAAGTAAGTCCTGGTGCATTGTTTTTTGCTCTTGCAGGAACCAAAGAGCAGGGTGAAAAATATATTGAAGAGGCCATTCAACAAGGCGCAGTCGCTGTGATTGCGGAAGTTTATACATTAGACGAAGTTTCTGTGCCTTGTGGCATCACGCCCAAAGCCAGGGAGGTGATGGCACATATCAGTTATGTGCTATGCAATGAGCCAGCTAAAGCCATGCGCGTTGTTGGCATCACTGGCACCAATGGAAAGACCACCACATCCTTTTTTATGCGCAGCATATTCCAAGCCGCGGGTTATGCAACAGGGCTACTAGGCACCACAGGGTATTACTATGGTGGACAATGTTATCCTGCCAGCCATACCACTCCTGATGCCTTGGTGCTGCATGGACATTTTGCACAAATGAGGGACCAAGGCATTAGCCATGTTGTTATGGAAGTATCTTCTCATTCTTTGGTACAGGACCGGGTGGCAGAGATCATGTTTGCTGCCGCGATTTTCACCAACTTGAGCCGGGACCATTTGGATTTTCATAAAGATATGGATAATTATCGAGAAGCCAAGGCTCTTTTGTTTCGGAAATTAGCTTCCAGTGCACTCGCTGTTTTTAATGCAGATGATCCAGCAAGCTTTTTAATTCAGTCTGTCTGCCGTGCAAAGCCTCTGTTTTTTGCTATCACTTGCTTGTCCAAAGCCGTACTTTATGCGCAAAATATTGTGGAGACTCCAAGCCATACCAAATTCCAATTTATCACCCCAGATGGAGTGCAAAATTGCAAAATTTATCTGCCTGGACAATACAACGTTTATAATGCTCTAGCTGCTTCATCCTGCGCTTGGGGATTGGGCATCTCTATGCCTACCATTGCCCAAGGATTGGAACAAATGCGATATGTCCCTGGTCGAATGCAGCGCATTGAAAATGATTTAGGCATAGATGTATTTGTGGATTTTGCCCACACTGATCAGGCTTTGGAACGCGCACTTCAAACATTGAGCGCCATTAAACAACGCCGTATCCTTTTAGTATTTGGATGCGGCGGAGATCGGGATCGTGGGAAAAGACCGATGATGGGGAAAGTAGCCGAAAAATATGCAGACTACACCTGGATTACCAATGATAATCCACGAAGTGAATCCCCTGAAAGCATTGCCAATGCCATTGCCCAAGGATTCACAGAGCCAACAAAATATTATATCTGTCTGGATCGAAAAACAGCCATTGCCCAAGCCCTCCAAACTGCCCAACCTAAAGATATTGTGCTCATCGCAGGCAAAGGCCACGAAAATACACAAATCATCGGGCACCAAACCTTCCCTTTTTCAGATGCAGATGTCGCCAAAGATTGCCTCCGCGATCTTCAATCCACAGGGCTGTGGTAACCCATTCTTGGACATGGTAGGCTTACGCCTAATGCCATAGCCTTTATTTGCACAAAGTTAATCATGCTGTTATGAGAGCGCGAAAAGGGCGACCAGCTTACCAGCCGGCCGCCCGATACATTGACCACATAAAAACAAGGAAACAGCGAAAAGAACTGGATTATCCGTTCTTTTGGATGATAGCGCAAACATCTTTGCAGCCACACTGTCCAAGCCAGTTTCAAAGAAGCTAGATTGCACTCCTTTGGATACTACTCCTTCTGCTAAAAATATTGCAAAATTTTCTTTTTTTTCTCTCAAAAAAAGTTATAATTTTTTGGTTGATCTCAGCATTCCAACATCAGGAGATTTACTGCGATCAAATACGGGCTGTTTTATCCAGTGGCCTAAAAAAAATCCATCGAGAAGAGAATATGTACATGTCCTGGAAATCTACAAGGCCCACAGGGACCTGAAAGGCCAGAGCAACGTAGGGCAAAGAATGGCCATAGGCTGGCCGCGCCAACCATTGTGAGGAATCTATGGTTAAATTTAAATTTTTGCGCATTCGTAAATTTTTGAAAATCTTATTTTATTTGAGTCTGTTGCCATTGGGCTTATACGTGAGCCTTTATGTGCTGGATTATTTTTTCCCGTTTCCAGAGCATTTGTTAAAGCCGGCTGGGTATTCCATGGAGATTTGTGATCGGAATGGTGAATTGCTCATGAGCTTTTTGGATCAACAAAGTCAATGGAATTTTCCTGTGCCTTTGCAAGAAATTGCGCCAATCCTCCGACAGTCTTTGATTAGTGCAGAAGACAAGCATTTTTACAAGCATGCTGGGGTTGACTTGGTGGCTTTGGTTCGAGCTTTTATTGGGAATATCACAGGCTGGCGTAGGTATTCAGGAGCATCCACCATCACGATGCAGACGATCCGGCTGTTAGAGCCTCGTCCCAGATGTTTGCGATCTAAGATTATTGAAGCATTTCGGGCATGGCAACTAGAGAGGCTTGTAAGCAAAGATCAAATTTTAGAAATCTACTTGAATCTCACGCCTTATGGAAGCAATTTGATTGGGATTGAAGCTGCATCAAGGCGTTATTTTGATAAGAGTGCCAGCAGTCTTACATTAGCCGAAGCATCGCTGTTAGCTGGTTTGCCGCAATCGCCATCTGGATATAGGCCAGATCGGCATTTTGAAAAAGCAATCAAACGTAGAAGCTATGTGCTGCGGCGATTGGAAGCAGATGGCATTATTTCAAAAGAAGAGCAGACCTTAGTGGATCAAGAAAAACCGTCCATTGCCAAGTATTCGCGGCATTTTTCAGCAGCGCATTGGTGTATGATGATGAAAGAATCTCATCGTGCTTACAAGGGAAAACTTCAGACTAGTCTGGATTTGCGTATCCAGGAGATTGCGCAAGAATGTTTGCGACATGGCTTAGCTAGGTATCTCTGGAAGGACATTGAAAATGGCGCAGTGATTGTGATGGAAAATCGCACAGGCAAGATTCGGGCCTGGATTGGATCAGCGAATTTTTTTTCCTCGGAGATTCAGGGGCAAATCAACGGAGGGCGTGCTATACGTTCGCCTGGTTCTTTGCTCAAGCCTTTTACATATCTTTTGGCATTTCAAAATGGGCTTTTGCATCCTGGCTCCATTTTGCATGATGTGGATTTGGGACGGCCTGATTATCGGCCATCTAATTATGATCGGCAGTTCTACGGCCCTGTTTCTGCCCGATTTGCATTGCGCGAGTCTTTGAATATTCCAGCCATTCGGGTCCAACAAGAATTGGGCACAGAGACATTGCTGAACTTTTATAGATCGCTAGGCATATCATCGCTAGAGCATGAAGCCGGCTATTATGGATTGACACTGACATTAGGAACTTGTGAAGCCACGCTTCTGGAATTGGTCAATGCGTATGCCACATTGGCCAGGCAGGGAACTTATGTGCCACCGCAATGGATGGAAGAGCCATCTCTAACAGAAGTGGTAGAAGCAAAAACCATTTTTTCTCCAGAAGCAGCGTATTTAGTGCATAGCATTTTACGAGACGTTGAGCCACTCAAACGAGCCGGAATGTATATCGCTGAAAATGCTCCTCAGTTTGCATGGAAAACAGGGACATCGAGTGGCCAGAAGGATGCTTGGGCCATGGTGTATAATCCTGAATATACGATTGGCGTGTGGCTTGGGAATTTTGATAACAGAAGCTCGAAAAACCTTGTTGGGATCGAGGCTGCCATGCCAATCGCATATCAAATTTTGCAAGAAATCGTCCGTTTGTATCCTGGCTCATGGTATTTGCAGCCTGCTGCTGTGCAAAAACAGCAGATATGTATCAGAAGCGGAGATATGCCTCAGCCTGGCTTATGCCAACAAATCCAAGAAGAATGGCGGATTATTGGAAAATCCCCTCAGTATGCTTGTAGGGTGCATCAGCAACTGTTGCTAGATTCAACAAAAACATGGGCTGTTTGTGATGCCTGTAAAGGCAAGGAATTTCATTCGCAAATCATAGAGGTATGGCCAGAGCACGTACGTGCATGGCTCCAAGAAAACATTGGCCTTTCTAAAATTCCTAGCCATTTCCCTGATTGCCCTCGAAATATCTCAACCAAGGTTGTGATCGCAAAACCAATTGCAAATACTCAATTTACATTGGGGCCTGATGAAAAACAGCATATTGAATTGCAAGCATTTGCTGGTCCACAGGCAACTTTGTATTGGTTTCAAGATGGTGTCCTGATTGGAAAGACAATTTCAGGCAAAAGTCTATACCATTGTTTAGAAAAAGGCAAGCATCAATTATCATGTAGTAATGAACATGGCGACCAAGCGAGCGTGCAAATTCAAATCAGGTAATCTTGTTTCAAAAAATAATTGCCTGATCACCAAGATTTTGAACATTTTTCAGGAGTTGTTGTTATGAATTTCTTAAAAACAATGATTGCAACATTTTTCGGTGCAGGCTTAAGTCCTTATGCTCCAGGGACTATGGGAACATTAGCAGCAGCCTTGATGTATTGCGCTCTGATATACATGGGCTGGGCAAGCTTTGTAGTACTCGTGTGTCTATTGATCATCTCTTCTGTCCTCACAGTTTGGGTAGGCAATTGGGCAGAGCAACATTTTCAAACCAAGGACCCTCATATGGTGGTGTTGGACGAGGTGGCTGGATTTTTGCTAACAGTTCTTCTTTGGCTCCCAAGCTGGCGTATGGCTGTGGCTGGATTTTTGTTATTTCGTGTGTTTGATATCCTCAAACCTTATCCAATTAAAAAATGTGAGGAATTGCCTGGTGGTTGGGGTATTTTAATAGATGATCTTGCAGCAGGTGTATACGCCACGCTGGTGATTGCGCTTATACATTGGCTAGATGCTCAATATGCCTGGGGGCTTGGATTTATGCTTCGATTTAATTATTGACATAAATAGTATAAATATAATTATTTAATTAACTATAAAATATCAAATTATTTTTTGCAAAAAACTAAATGACAAATATGCCAAATTTGCCTTGACAGGACTTGGAATCTTGTTAGAATCCAATGAAAGAGAGCATTGCTTGGTTCATTTAAGGATTTTTGTATGACCGTAAATGTTGCCAAAATTATCATCAAAGATAAATTCATCAACAAAGTGGTATCTCTCAAAGTCAAGGAGGATACCACGATAAGTCGTGTGCTCGAGATCGTGCAGGAAAAATATGGATATGTGCAGGATAAAAGTTCCATCGCTGTTTTGCTTCGAGGAGAAAAAATACCTTTAGACATGACAGTGAGTGATTTAATTCGTGAAAAAAATTATCAAGAAACCGAACGTATCGAAGTACAACCTGGCACACCCGCAGTTGTGAAACCAAGTATTAAAGAGCCAGCGAGGGCTGAAACAACGCAAGATAAGCGAGATCCTAATTTAATCAAAAGGATGAGCAAAGGCGGGAAGGAATTTGATCAAGCCATTGCTGAAATTTTGTCGAAGAGCAAACGTTTAAGCCAAGAAGATATTGATTCTGCCTTGCAGACTGCAAACTTGCACAGTAAGTCCTTGATTACCACATTGATTGAAGAATCCTATTTGCAAGAAAAAGATATTTTAGCCACAGTCAGCAGGTATCTGGAGATTTCTAGTGTTGATTTAGAAGGGGTTGCGATCGAACCCGATGTTCTTGAAATTATTACCCAAAACACTGCAGAATATTATCTGGTGATGCCTATTCGATCTGATGGCACAAAAATTTCTATCGCAGTGGTGAATCCATTTGATCAACAAAAATTAGCTGATTTGAAAATGGTAACCGGTCTTGAAGTAGAAGCGCTTTTATCTACAGAACGTAGTATCCGTTCTAAGATCACCACGTTATATCAAAAGAAGATGATGGAAGATGAAAAAAGATATAAAAGTGCAAATCTTCCAAGCAATCCAAGTGCCAGCCCTGTACGGCCACCTGTGTTAACGAAAGAACAAGCAAGCAAACCTACGCCTAAAATTGAAACTCCTGCACAAACTCAAGTCCGACCACCACCTAAACCAGAACCGCCCGGCAAAGCTAAAACCCAAATCGTGATTAAAGATGGACAACGGGTTGGGATAGATGCGGTTTCTCCAGATGAATACACAGTCCCTACCATTTGGGGAGATCGAGATAATGAAGAACTTGGGCCAATGCTAGTGGATGACTTGAAAAAAAGCAAGCCTCAAAAGCCACCGGCTTCCAGTGAATCACTATTTAGCCCTGCTTCTCCGATTTGGAATGCTCCCACTGTATCCGGCGACCGCGCAGGAGATATCGAAGCCATGCCTGCTGTTCCAGAATCAGACTCTGATATTCTACCCCCTATGTCCCCTGAAATCATGGATGCAGAAGAACCATCAATTCCGATCCCAGACATCATACCTACTGCAGCCCAAATTGGGACAGATGAAATCCCCAATGCGTTGGAAGTAGCTTTAGACAATGCTGCTTTAGAGAATGTGGAACCTCTTCCAACCGATGATGCTGAATCTCCAGAGCCTAGTCCAATGGACTTGCATCTACCTTTTAGCACTGAAAAAAATATTCATATTGACCCAGAAAGCCACATTGCGATCACAGCAGAAGAGCAAGAACTCGAAAGGCTCATGCGGGATGAAAATACAGATTTGCCACAGATTACCAAAACTCTAGGCCTGGCACCAAATATTCCGATCGTGGAAAATGTAGTTCAGGAGCCAGATCAACAGGCAGGCAGTAAGCCTAGCGAGCAAATTATGCCCACAGACTTTGTCCAAACTCAGAAGTTTATGTCCCTGAGAGGGCAAAAAGGCAAGGGCTCAAGCGCTAGCGAAAGTGCTTTGGAAGGCAGATTGGACGAATTGCCTAAGACTGAACCCATTTCTATGATTGAATCTGTTCGAGCTGAACCAGCGCCATTTTTAGAACTACCCCCTAATGAATTAGACGAAATCGAACGGCCGTCTTTGATTCCACAGCCAGTGGCAACAAGTATGCCGCCAGCCGATGAACGGGGAGGAACAGTGCTTCCTTCTGGTGGACCTGTGAGCAAAGTAGATTTGCCCCCAGCACCACCTCCACCTCCTTTCATACAGCCAAAAGCAGGTGCAAAAGAAGAATTATTTCTTGCAGATGAGGAAGAAAAAAAAGCTGGACCAGGTGATGATATGGAAAAGCCGCAGCAAGAATTATTTCTTGCAGATGACGAAGATATGCTTGCCTTACCACCATCCAGTGTTCCATCAAGTCAGCCTCAATCACAGCAAGCAGTTGCAGCAATAACACCCACTGCTATTCCTAAAGTCACAGAAGAACCTAAAAAAGCCACAAGTGAACCACAAACTGTATCTCCAGAACCTATCCAAAAACTAGATCAGGAACCACAAGCACCCCAAGCCCCTGAAGCTAAGCCAAAGCCAGAGCCAAGTCCAGTGATACCTGCTGCTCCTGTCGCACCTAGTGTAGATACAAGAACAACAACCACTACATCTGTGGATGCTAAGAAGGATGAACAACCCGTAGAAGCACCAGAAAAGCGTCTTAGCACAAGAGAGCCTGTTCCAGTCTTACAGTTGAAACGAGAGACTACAATCCATTATTATCGCCAACTTTATGCATTCCATAGTTATCCATTGACGATCTTGTTTAGTGAAAAGAAGCTGGCTAAGCTAAAAGCTAAAGTAAAAGCAATGGAGCAGACCACAGGCAAGGGATTTGCTGTTGAACCTTCAAAACCATTGGTGAAAGTTGTGGCTCATTTTCCCGGCTGTCTGACCACACCGAATGAGCTAACTGTGGATGTTACGCCTCCAGAAACTCTTGCGAAATTTTGGATTACGCCTCTCACACACGGCAAGATTGAAGATGCGTATGTCCAAATTTGGTATCAAAATAAGTGCATTGACCAAATTGCTATTCCAATGCAAGTGTATGAACAAACACCCGCGAAAATTGCTGCATGGCTTGGCATTTTGCTTCCATTTATTTCCTTTGTATGGGACATTTTTGGCCCTAGACTAGTGGCAAGATTCCCATCCCTGAATGAAACTTGGCTTTATATTTTGACTTATATGGACCCTGTTTTCCAAAGTGTAGGCGGCATATTCCGCTTTACGCTTTTGCTCAGCGCTAGCCTATTCTTGATGGCCATACTATTTTATTGGGCACGTAGCAATAAAACAGGAAAACCAATTTTTAATCAAGTGGCTTTATCCTAGTTGCTAGTTGACTAGAAACATGGCGAGATATGGGTAATGATACCTTCTGATGAACTCCCACTTGGAGAGCTACTATCATAGTCCCATATCGAGCTTCACTGAATTCAACCGCTTCGGCGGACTGGCAGATAACTGCCCGTTGATGCAGCAACGTGTTTAGTATGAGGCTGCATAACTCATACTTTTTTCATTATGGCTGCTACATTTTTTCAAGTAGCAACTTGGGTTAGCTTTGTAATTTAATAGTACATTCAAAGTAAGTAAGTTACGATTTTATCTAAAGCAAATTATCGTAGATTGCCATGCCTGTAAAGGCATGATGCTAGGAGAAGTTTAGATATGGGTGAACCATGGCGTGAAATTTTGATTGATGTAGAGCCCCGGGGCAAAGAATTTCGTTTAGGGATTGAAGCTGATGCCTGTGTTGGAGATATCTTGCATTTAATCCAAGAACGGTGCCAAGAAGAAGGAATTGACATTAAAAAATGGGCACAAAAGCAAGTAGGCAGTGATTTTCAATTTGTCCTCTTGCGCAAAGCAGAAGGAAATGCAATTCTACCTCCAGGAATTATTTTTGAAGATATTACACCTGAAATCCAAAGCAACGAACGTTTTAAATTAGGTACTCAACCCGTGGTCGGGATGTTGCCTATGGCCATCTTTAATCGTAGGATAGATAGCTTAGTCGAGGAATTTTATGCAACCGCTCTGAAAGAAATCTATGATAAAGAGGGATGGGTACTGGAACCAGCGAAAAAAAAAATAATATTTGGGACCACCCGCAATTCACAGTAGCCGTTGTTGCTCAATATCCAGATTTTGCGCATAAAACAATCCGTTTTATGTGCCGTGATTTACCAGGCTTGATTGATGTCCAAGGAAAGCACTTGAACATTTCCTATCAGCATGATTTTCAATTTACTTTGCCAAGAGAATATCCACAAAATTTAGGAAAAATTCAAATCATTGCAGAGACGCTACTGTATCACCCTAGAATTACAGGAATTGGAACCAAGGCATGTTATACAGTCAATGGCGAAGTAGATCGTATTTTGATAGATATTATCTACAATGTCTTGCTACGGCCAGAAACTGTTCGACCACCAAATTTATACAAAGATGCAGATTGGGGGCTAGATGCCTCTAAGATGAAATGGTATATCGAGTATGGCCCTGAAAAAATATACACGCACCTCAAAGAATTATGGGCCAGCAACCAAATTTCTCAGCATTCACCATCCAAGCCTAAAAAGAAAGTGCAATTTTTAGACTAATTGAATTTGGCTCCTGTGGCGAATTTTTTTCGCCTTTGCTGATCAAGTTTCCAAACTTTTGTCCAAGGCAAAAAGTTATGAATCCTAAACAACCTGTCAAACCTTTTGTGGATATTGCTCAAAATGAAAAATATCCACATATCATTGATGCAAGCCTACTCTTGCAGCCCGAAATATTTCAGTTTGATTTTTTCCATTGCCATTTAGTGATTTATCCTTTTGCGCGTAAGATTTCATCAGAAAACATCACGATCAACCCTTTTGCAGAGTATACCAAAGATATCTCAGACCGCAGGCGATCTGTGTATGCCCCAATCATCAATTCTGCGCCACAATTTTTTGGCCTATTTTTGATGTTTGTCCTGCTCACTGTGGTGATTATTTTAATTACTTATGAAAAGAATATTCGATATCTCGAAGTCTTGATCTCTTTGTTTGGCGTGTATGTGATTGGCAAAGATTTCTGGGATGATATTGAAAATTTTCTAAGTCGTTTAACAAAAAATTGGCGGCTCAAATATCAAGACCCATACTACACTTATGAATTGCAAAAAAACACAACTTTGATGCGCTATTCCAATCTAGCCAAAAAAGAGAGATACGGCTATACCACTATTTTGCCTGAACGCATGGACCATATTATTGCTAGCAATTCCTGCACAGTTCGTTTATTGTTTGAAGTCGAAGATTTCAAAGGGCTTGACAATGATCGAGCTCACCTTTTGTCCATTCGCGTTGATCCCACATTGTTGGAAGAATTCACACGCTGGGGCTATATGATTGGTGTTAAATTAGCATTCACACGTATTCATTTTGGTATTTTGGAAACTGGTTATGAAATGTTCCAGTCCATCAAAAATAAAGAAACTGGTTCACTCAATGACAAATGTGAATGGCTGCCTGAAACTGTAGTCGCTCGCAAAGTATGGCGGATTGGCAAAATTTTGCATCAAAGCAAAGGAGTTGTCATGGAAAACCGTCGTATCATGGAATTCCGATTGCCATAAACAAACAAAGAGAGCCGTGTGGTTGTTGATCACACAGCTCTCTTTTTGTTGCAAAAGCGAGCATGCGAAATTTTGCGCGAATGATTTTTTATTCAATCTTTTGATATTTGAGCCAATCGCGATTGACATATATTTCTAACATCGTAGCGCTCAAACGAAACTGGCACTCAAATTTTCTGGATTGTGGAGTTTGCATCTGAATCAAAAGCTTGCTGCTGCTGATCACTGTGATTTTGCCAGAGTTTCGGCTAAGCTCCTCTTTATTTGGTCCGATTGTAATCTCAACATAATTACCTTGAGCATCAATCTTTAACCCAACTAAAGCCTCAACTCCATTGATGGTCTGCTTCAATCCCCATAAGCCAACCAATCTTTGTTGAAGAGCTGCGGGCCCAGTTGAATTGGGCTCTGGTGCTGAGGAATCCAATTCAATGCGTTGATATGTTATCCATTGGCCTGTGATTAGCAATTCAAGAGAATTAGCCTGCACGCGGTATCTGCATTCAAAATCTATTACCTTAGGCGTTTCCATTTCCACCATAAGCTTTTGATCATTGATAATTCTAAGCTTGCCTGTGCTGCGGCTAAGCTCTTTTTTATCTGGGCCTAGAATAATTTCAAGAAAAGTGCCATCTGGCTCGATTTTCATAGCAATCAGATTGTCTGCTGGCTGAGTGCTCCACATACCGACCAATTTTCTTTGATTAGCAGCATTGTCTAAGGTTGTGGTGATTTCTATCTCTTTCGTTTCTGAAGTGAGTACTTCTTCGCTGACCGTAAAGCTAACGTTGACTATAATTTTGCCAATACCTAGTTTGGACGCAGTCAAATTATATATTTTTGTCCATTGTTCCTGAGGCTTGATCAATGCCACTGTTGACCACACTCGATCTTCTATCCCTTGTTGTGAGAGACCATTTAAACGAATTTCAATCTTGAATTCGTCCTCTGTTTTCTCATTGGTATTGGTCACTGTAATTTTATAATTTCCAGCAGTTTGATACTCTAGTGTTTCATCGCCAGTGATGTTAATCGCAATGTCTTCGGCTTTGATAGTCGGCTCGATCACAGTAAAGGTAAGTTGTTTCTTTTGGCTTGCACCGCCAATTTTTAGCTCTACCTCGATTTCATACTCCCCAGCCACTTGTTCCAACAGTTCAACTGGTAAACTATAGGTCCAATTCCTGCCAACTTTAGATTTGGAGATTGTCTTGTTGATGCTCTGTATCAGAGCGCCACTTAAAGTGATTTCATCACGTGATCCAGGTGGAATCTGCTGGGTAGACCATGTAACCTTCACATACATAGCCTGGCCTACTTCAAATTGATCTTTTGCTTTTTTGGACTCATCTTGCATTTCAGCACTTTGGAATGTCCACTTACTTGTACTCATTGGTTTTACAGGCTCAACCTTTGCAATATTAGGCTCCACAGGCTCCACATTCGGTTCTGGCGGTTTCACAGGCTCAGTAGGTTCTGGTGGAGTAGTTATGATGCATGGAATTCCAAATGCTTGATCCCAATTTGGGCTAAAATCCACACTGGGCAACTGAATTTCAACATTGGCTACCAAATAGCGGTATGCTTCATCTATTGTAACCAGTCTGTCTTGGTTACGATCAGCTTTGCCTTTTAGTCCTTCCAATAAATAAGATGTGAAAATGCCATTTCCTTTTCGCTCTGCAGAAATCTGGTTGGCTTGAGACGATGCTAGAACCATGATGGTTGGCTGATCTTGCATGGTGCCTGCTACAGGCGGCATTGGTTCTGCAGAAGCCGGCTTTTCTTCTTTGCGCGTTAAGCTTGTACGCTTGGGATTAAAAGTTTCCAATCCATTCATGCCTGCACTATGGCAAGCATCCAGAAACAAAAGCAATTTTTTAGCTTGGAGATTGCCCAATTCTGCTTTTAATTGATTCATTGGGTAGCCAGTTTTACTCAACTCTTCCTCGGTTCCCATGGTATCATGCATCAGGAAATATCCTACGTCTTGATACATGGCACCATGGCCTGAAAAATACATATACATGGTACTTTTTTCTGCCATCGTGCTTTTGATTTCTTGCAACACATTGGATAATTTTTCCTTCGTTGCATCTTCATTGACCAAAAGGTAGATATGCTCCTGAGGTATTCCTAGGCCCAATAGATATTGGGCAAACGCCCAAGCATCATTCACCGCAAATTGCAAATCCAATAGACCGGGAGTATTGTAGCGATAGTCATTGATTCCTAATACCACAGCCCAACTGGTATCTGCTCCAGCCATAGCTTGTGGTAAGCGCTCCTTTTGAGCAGCTTCTACCAAAGCGTTAGGCAATGGTTTCCATTGGGGAGCTTTGGTAGCTTTCTTCAAAAAAGCTTGCAATTTTTCAAGGAAGTCAATACTAAATCCTTTTGCGCGCAACCGCTGATAGGTCGTGCTATTGTCTGGGATGTCTGCGCCATAACGACTGAGCTGATCCCAAATTTCGGTTTCTGTTTTTCCATCAAAGGTTTTCAGATATAAAATGTCATCCAGGGTAAGTTTTTTTGTGATCTTGCTTTCTTTGCCATTCTGGCATCCTAGGATTGCACAGCAAAGTAGCACGAACGTCATGCATCGTAGCATTTTCATAGGCCACCTCCTAAGATTTCTGATGATTATCTATATTTTGCAGGCATAAGATTTTCCTAGTTGCTAGTTAACTAAGGACGTGGGAGACCGTGTCGAGATATGGGCAGCATGCAGCCGGCCCAAACAAAAATTCCCAATTTAATATTTTCTAACACTATGTTAGATAACATATTATAAACTATACGTCATGTACAGTCTCTTGCACAGCATCTACGTTGGCTTGTACGTCATGTACAGTCTCTTGCACAGCATCCACGTTGGCTTCGATGTCTTTGATTTGATCTGCCATGCTTGCTTTTTCTTTTTTCATAGATTCCAGCCGCTCTATGATTTCCAGAACATACTTGTGCAGATTTTCCTCTCTGTGGATTTTCGGAAATTCTAACTTGTTATGCTAGAATATACTAAAAAAAGATCCTTAATCTGTATCAATCAAAAAA
>JAKLHB010000459.1 GCA_022710345.1 Planctomycetota bacterium | reverse complement strand
CCAGCATTTTATCAAAGGCTTGCAAGCTTTGCAACGGCTCTATGGCCTAACCCAGATTTATGCCATGTACCATGCCCAGGCTGGGTTTACCAAAACAGCGGCAGACACGCTCATGCAGCACAATATCATGGTGATTGAATACGCAGGAGAGGCAAAAGAAAATGCCTAATGTTATTCAGTCTAAGATTGAGTGAATAAAGTGTTATGAGAAGGAGGACATACATACCAAAATGTTAGGAAATATCGAATGAATAAGTTTTGGTAGCCGCAGGCTGTCCGAACCTACATTCAGTTTTTCCAATGCTTCATCGCAAGCTGCGCTTGCCAAAGCAAAAGAAAAAGAATCTGCTGTCCGAACCTGCATTCAGTTTTTCCAACATTCAGTTTTTCCAATGCTTCATCGAGAAAAATTTTACAAAAGGAGCAAATAAATGCAAAAAGCCTTAGTCACAGGGGCCTCTGGATTCGTCGGATATTGGGTCGCACGTAAATTATGTGAACGTGGCTTAGCTGTTAAGGTACTCCTACGGTCTAAGCCATCTGCTCATCTTCAGGCTTTGCCTGTTGAAATTGCGGACGGCGATCTTCGCAATCGAGAATCCTTAAAAAATGCGTTGCAAGGCTGTGATACATTGTTTCATGTAGCAGCCCACTATAGCCTATGGGAAAAAGACCCACAAGTGTTATATGATAGTAATGTCGGAGGAACCCGCAATATTCTTAGTCTAGCCGCAGAGCAAAATATCAGCAAGATTGTCGCTACAAGCTCTGTAGCGACTCTGCGCTGTTTTTCCGATGGTAAAATTGCCAATGAACAAAGCTATGCAGAGCTTTCTGAAATCATTGGTCATTATAAAAAATCGAAATACTTAGCCGAAAAAGTAGCATTGGAGCTAGCCCAAGAAGGCGCTCCAATTGTGATTGTCAACCCAAGTGCACCCATTGGACCCAATGACGTGAAACCCACGCCAACAGGAAAAATCATTGTGGATTTCCTACAAGGCAAGATGCCAGCGTATTTGGACACTGGATTAA
The DNA here is from genome assembly GCA_022710345.1 of Planctomycetota bacterium. GTDB lineage: Bacteria > Planctomycetota > Uabimicrobiia > Uabimicrobiales > JABWCH01 > JAKLHB01. The sequence goes on along the minus strand of JAKLHB010000459.1, from coordinate 2,133 downwards.
ACCTGGTCGCTGTCGAAGATGTTGCTGAAGGCCATGTTTTAGCAGCAGAAAAAGGCCGGGTTGGTGAGCGATATATTTTAGGAAATCAAAACTTGCGTCTTATTGAAATTTTGCGCATTTTAGCTGAAATTAGCGGAAAAAAGGCACCTAAAATCAAAATGCCTTATTGGATTGCCTATCTCGCAGGCTATGTGAGCGAAACCATTGCAAATTTGACCAACAAGCCGCCTGCTGTGCCTTTGGATGGTGTACGCATGGCAAAAAAAATTATGTTCTTTGATAGCACCAAAGCCCAACAAGAATTAGGCTTTTCACCAACCTCTGTTCAATCAGCTTTGGAACGAGCTGTTGCTTGGTTTCAAGACAATGGATACATTCACTCCAAAAAGTAATCAATGAGAAAGGTAATGCTCTATGGACACAATGGAAACCATACTCTCACGCCGAAGTATTCGCAAATACACCTCTGCCGCTATTCCAGAACCCATCATTCAATCCATACTCCGCGCTGCCATGAATGCCCCTTCGGCAGGCAATGAACAACCCTGGCAATTTGTAGTGATCCAAGACCGTAGCATGTTGGAAGCCATATCTAAAGTTCATCCATACGCATCTATGCTGACAGAAGCCCCAGTTGCCATCCTCATCTGTGGAGATTTGGAATTAGAAAAGCACAAAGGCTTCTGGACACAAGATTGCAGCGCTGCTACGCAAAACATGCTCCTTGCTATTCACTCATACGGATTAGGCGGAGTATGGCTTGGTATTTACCCACGGGAAGATCGGTGCGCTGGAATACAAAAACTCCTCAACCTTCCAAGCAAAATCATGCCCTTTGCCCTGGTTCCTATGGGCTATCCCGCTGAAACTAAACCCAAGGCCGACCGTTATAGTCCCAGTCGTGTCAAATATGACCACTGGTAATGATCTTCCAACAACAAAGCCGCATGGCTAAAAACCATGCGGCTTTGATCATGAACCCAAGTTGACTAAAAAGCCACTTGCATTGCTGAAGCTTATAGATTGGAGACAACACTCACATCAAGCAAAACATCTGTGGTGGTCAGAGAATCCACGACTTCCATGCCTGAAGTTATTTGGCCGATGAAAGCATGACGTTTGTTGGCTTCTAGCCAGGGATATTTTTTGAAAATATAAAAGCGTGTATCGCCTTTAGTCGCATCTTTCTCTGTGGTAACAAACGCCACAAGGCCACGCTGAATGATCAAGTCTTTGAGTTCTAACTCCGTGACCCAATCCGGATTACCTTTGCCTGTTCCTAATGAGCAACCAGAGTATAGTAAATTTTCATCGCTTTTATAAAAATTGATGCCATTGAACAATCCTTGGTTGACTAAATCAAGAAATTTCTCCATATTTTTAGGAAATTGACCCTGCAAAAATTGCATGGTAAATTTGCCTTTGCTTGTGGTGAAAACCACATTGGTCTTGCTTCCGACCTTGGCAAATGGAGACGATTTTCCAACTTGTTGACTTTTCATCCATTGGATTTCATTTTCAACCACGGTTTGTTCTTGCACATCTAGCAGGTTGTGGGTGAGCACGGATTGGTTATATTTTGACTTCAGCATTTCATAATATTTTAAGGCTTCTTGAGGTTCATGGTTTGCAAAATGCAATTGTGCCAGGGTGTAGGCCAACCAAGGACCAGCACTCGTGCGGCCTGCTGAAGCAAATTTTTCTTGCAGTTGATTAATATTATATTGACGTAATACTGTATCCCGTAAAGGATTAGGCAGCTTACGTACCTCAAATTCATCCAAAGTCTTATCGCTTGCTTTGCCCTCTTGATCTTGGGTCAAGATTTTGGGTAAAAAATCCATACTTCCCAAAGTGGTTTTTACCAAGTTAGCCAGATCTGGCCCTAAATCACGAACAAGCAAATCTTTCTCAAGGGATTGTTCCATCACCATAGTGTTCCAAACATTCTGCAGTGTTTGCCAACTTTCTTCAGAACGAGCTTTCAATGTAGCAGCATAAATGCTCATGATAGCTAAAATAATGATGGTAACGCCGCCAATGAGAGACCAGGAAAGCTTATTTTGTTGCCATTTTTCAAGCCATGGCGAAGCTTGTACCTCAGCATTTTCTGGAGTAGTCGGCTGGGGTGCA
>JAKLHB010000458.1 GCA_022710345.1 Planctomycetota bacterium | reverse complement strand
GTACCCCACTGGGTTAAGAGCAAAACATCATATTCAGCAATCACTCTAGGTGTCCCAGATTTTTGGACTTCCACATTATAATAAGCAGATGCTATATGATGAGGCTGCGTCTCCAAAATTGCTTTCACGCGCTGAATCACAATTTTTTCAAAGTACTCAGCCGATTTATGGCAACCAGAGACTTTTTCCAAAAGTTTTGAATCTATAGGCATCACAGTCAATGCAGCAGAAAAATGATCGCATAGAAGATTTAAAAAACCAGCATCTTTAAACTCCATCACCCGAGGCCGGGGCGTACCACGTAATTCTTGCAGTAATATAGATCGAGCCCGGTTAGCAATTCCATTGCACAAACTATTTTTGTTTTCCTCATTTTCTAAAACAGCGGTGCCGCTATTTTGAACTACAGTATCAAGATATTGCTGAATTGCATTCACAATACCTGGTTGAGCAGCGTTGAGATGGCGCTCTATTTCTGCAATCTGGTACTTGGCTTGGTGGTCGAATGCCATAGGAGAAGTTTGTGAAAGCTGAAATAAATATTCTCTAAATTCTTGGAATGCAAATAAATCTAGCAGGTTATCCCAATGCACGGCTTTTTCTTTTTGATATAGCAGAGTTCCAGATTTTTTTTCAAAGCCAAAGAGTGTGAATAATTCATCTAACTGCAGACTGATCTCTGTTCTTGCCTCTGAGTATGTTAATTTTCCATTCTGCCAAGCCCACCATTCTAGAAGATGCTTTTCCGGATTTGTGTAGCAGGCTTGATCTGCGATAGTTTGGGCCGTTCTTTTGAGAAATGTTTGCCACAAAGCTAATTGCTGGGCTTTTTGTCCACCGCCTAAATTCCAAATCACAGGATGATTGTCCAGCTTTTCTTCTAGTTTTTCCGAGATAAGATCAATACGAGTATCTTCATCTTTTGATAAACAAATGAGCTCTACTGCTATCTTTCTATCATGAAGCACCTGCTGAAGGCCAACAGACCATTGATTCTTTTGAGCACCAGAAGTTTCAACTAGAATGAAAGTACGAATACCACATTCTACTGCTGGAATTAGATTGGTGGTGTTTTGTTCTGTAGAAACTCCAATCATACATACAGGTTGTGCCATTTTATCTTCCTTACCTTTGTTCCTATTCAAAACAGGTCAACAATTCATCCTCATCCTTTGTAATCCGCTTTTTTCAAGCGATCCCAGAGATACTCTGTCCATAGTTTTTTGTGTTCTTGAGTTGGGCCATTTTGAGGGTGTTTATGGCTATGAAAAAGGTTTTAGTTGAAAAGAGGGCCAAATTTTCAGCTCTGGGCCATAAAATCACGCTCTCGGTTTTTAGAAACCGAGAGCTCTCTTTACTGGATGTTTGGATGATATATAAATAAAGTGTCGTCTTAGTCCTTTACTCTGAATAAGTTAAAGACTTAGTATATCAAGTAGGAGTTGGCTAGAGTCTATGAAGAAGTGAAAGAAAAATAGGACTGCCAATATTCCACTGTATTCCCAAATCAGAGAACAAACGAAATAGAGACCTATATTAACTAACACAAAAATAATGATTTGCATTATCTTAGCATAGATCATACCAGTGTCTCCTATTGAAAATATTCTTCCCAAGAATCTCTGCCTTTTCCACTGATATTTTAAGACTTTCATTTTAGCAATTCAATGAAAAAAAATGAAATTTTATATTTTTTTAGAGAAAGAGGTTAAATTATTTTATTCCTTTGAGAGCAAGCTTAAAAGTCTTATTTTTTAAGAGCAAAAAAAATGCCAAAGTTATGCTATAAACTACGCACTTACTGCGAACACTTCCACCAAACATCCAGTAAAACAAAGACTGAGACGTAATTCCTCGATTTCATCTTCCATCCGTAGCTCAGTACCCACCCGATGAAAAAATACGTTGCCAATTGGAAAACGCTAGAATGCATGTCATGCCTTATCAAGCGCTGTGGCCGTAGAGATGGCAAGATCAAACGCCTTTGCTTTTCAGAACAATGCCCTTGAGGCTCGCTATGTGAACCGGAGACTGCGATGGGGCCTGTTGTCCATGTCTCTCCAGATGTGGATATCCCCATCCATCCTAAAATTCACAGAGGCAGCAAACCTATTCATATATCATCAAGTTCTGAATAGTAGAGGCACCATATTTATCAGCAATTCTGGAAAGTTTGCGAATAGCTAATCCAAGAGCGTCCAGACGAACCGGAAAAGTAAACAAAACTATGCCATAGAAATGTTTGTTTGCTTTGAGATAACCATCGGCAATGGCCACAAAATCCCGAATATTCCGAGTTACCAAAGTACGCTTTTCTTTCTGAGCGAATTCAAATTGCTCTTCATCGGAAAGGCCGGTGCGAGAAATGTCATAAACGCTGACTGCATCATATCCTAAACGCCGCAAGGCCGCTGCAAGTTCATTGGTAATATCTTCGTCAATCAGAAAAGAAAGGCCCATGGCTTACTCCGCAGATCAACACAATTTCCTTTAGCTATCAGGTCATCCACATGAGTATTTTGAGCTATTTGGCTGTCTATGGCTTCTTTGTTCTCATAGTAGAAAGACAGGGCATCAAAGATTTGCTCCATTTTGATGTAGCCTTTATAGTAGACAAAAATATCCTCTGCGCTCAGACCTTCTTTGTAAAATTCTGCTATCATCCAGACAGAGATTTGCGTCCCTTTTATCACAGAGGTCTCACCAGATGCCTTTATGGTTTTGGCTATGTGAGGATGAACTGACAAAATCGTTTCTACACTCATTATGTTCTCCTTAAATAGAGATGTCTCAGTCCTTGTTTTACTGGATGTTTGGTGGGTACAAGTTTGGAAAAAGACAGTTTCATTGATGAAAAGCTTGGAAGGTCTCAGTCCTTGTTTTAGTGGATGGTACAAGTTTGGAAAAAGACAGTTTCATTGATGAAAAGCTTGGAAGGTCTCAGTCCTTGTTTTAGTGGATGTTTGGTGGGTACCGCGAGATCGTAGAACAAAGCGAATTATTCGGGGGGAGTTGTCTCGGTCCTTGTTTTAGTGGATGTTTGGTGGGTACCGCGACTGTGACTCAGTTAGGGTCGCAGCCAAGGCAGCTGCCTTGGCATCTCAGTCCTTGTTTTAGTGGATGTTTGGTGGGTACCGCGAGATCGTAGAACAAAGCGAATTATTCGGGGGGAGTTG
>JAKLHB010000457.1 GCA_022710345.1 Planctomycetota bacterium | reverse complement strand
TTAGAAGCTGGTGGATATCAGCAGCAGGAATACTGGTCTGAAACAGGATGGCAAACACGGCAAGCAGAAGCATGGACACAGCCCAGGTATTGGGAATTTAGCCCGTGGAATACGCCCAATCATCCTGTAGTGGGGATCAGTTGGTATGAAGCAGAGGCGTATGCGCGTTGGGCTAAAAAGCAATTGCCCACAGAGGCCCAATGGGAAAAGGCCGCACGCGGCGGCGTTTGGCTAGATGGAGATGCAGTCGCAGCATTAGCTAATCCTAATCCTAAGCGGATTTATCCTTGGGGAGATGAATTGCCGAATGCAAATGAAATTTATCGAGCAGTGTATAAAGAAGAGCCGCAATATGGCAATCGTTCTACTGGCCCAGTGGGTTTATTCCCTCAAGGAGCATCATGTTATGGTTGTTTAGATATGGCCGGCAATGTATGGGAATGGATCAAAGATTGGTACCAACGAGATTACTATAAACACAGCCCTGCCCAAAATCCGCAAGGTCCAGTTGCAGGTGATTCTAAGGTCTTGCGTGGGGGATCCTGGTGCAGGGAGGCAAAGCAGTTGAGTCTTAGCTTTCGCACCAAAGATGAGCCAAGTAGCGGCGGCTGGGACCTCAGTGGCTTTCGCTGTGTGATCGAGGTGACGATGTAGGTAATTGTTCAAAAGTCTTTGTTCGATCGGGAGCATACGATTTTTCTAATGCAAACGAGTTTTGATCTCCAAAGCATTTTGAAATTGTATAGATAGACAAATTACTCTTGTACCCATCAACGTTGAATGACATTACGAAATGAGCTTCATTATAGCTCATTTCAGTCAATTAGGATAGTTATGGCAAACCCAACCATAGAATATTTTCTCAAGCTTTATGAGCAAGGACAACGTTTTGTGGTTTTTGATGTAGAGACCGTAGGACATGGCAATGCCACTACAATCGTTGAAATTGGAGCGATTGAAGCTGGTGTGGCTTTTGGCAAAGTATATCAGACATTCAATAAAATTCTCCAATTCCGGCCTCATTCTTGGAGTCCATTTCATTTTGAATTGCAAATCCATAAAATTCCACCTCATGTTATTGAAAATGGGGAAGACCGGAAAAATGTATTGCAGGAATTTTTGAACTTTATTCAAGATGCTGTGCTGATCTGCCACACCAGCTTTGACATTCGAGCCATGCGCACCAATCTAACCCAAATTGCTGAATTAGCGTATGCCTTGGAATGGCCGCATTGGCATACATACATTGATTCATGCCGTTTGGCTCGATTGATGATGCCGAGTTTAGGCAAATATTCGCTTTCCAATTTAGCAAAGCATTTTGGAATTCAAAATCCAGAATCGCATCGAGGTTTGGGAGATGCCTACACCACGAAGAGAGTCCTTGCTAAATTGCTTCAACAATATCGTATAACGCAAGCTATGTCCCAGGATAAGCCAGGCTAGAGAGCCTGGCTTTTGGGTTTTTGATTCAGGCATACGGCCACGATGCAGAAAAAGGTAAGCCCTGCCAATGCTGCGATCCAATAAGGTATCCATGCAATAAGGCCAAATGCCAACGCGCTTGATCCAGCAAATAATAAGGCATAAGGCAATTGAGTGATGGTATGGTCCATGAGGTTACAAGCAGAACCCACTGATGAAAGAATCGTGGTATCTGAAACTGGAGAACAATGATCTCCAAAAACCCCGCCGCTCAAAACAGCCGCGATGTTGTACTCTATGGGCAAATTCATAGAAACTGCAAGGTGGACAGCAATAGGTGTGAGAATGGCAAAAGTGCCGTAGGATGTGCCTGTGGTGAAAGAAATTCCACAGGCAAATATAAACAAAAGCACTGGGATAAGCCCTGTTGCAATATTATCTTGAATTAGCGATTTGAGGTAAACTGCGGTTTTAAGCTCTTTGGTCATGCTGCTCACAGACCAGGCCAAAATTAAGATAATGAATGTCATATACATCCCCTTCATTCCTGCAGTGTAATGATCCACACTTTGGCCTAAGCTAAAACATCCATAAATCTTTCCTAAAACAATGCCACAGCCGCCTGCGACAAGGACTGCCACTAAGATAGATAAGCTAAAATTTGCTTCACGCAATACTGCGAGCAATGGTTTATCTTGTGCCCAAAACCCGCCTGTATAAAGGAACATGAACACCAGGCTTGCAAATAGCACTCCAAGAGGCAATAGAATATGGATCAAGCTCGGACGGATGCCTTGTATTGGAGTAGTCTCTAAGATTTCTTTTGCTGTTGGCAATTCTGCGCCTGGCCGATACAGATCACCTGTGGTTCGAGTGCGTTCTTCTGCTCTATACATAGCACCAAAAGAAATATTTGCAGTTAGAAAAATTCCAGTCCCAAGCACAGCAAAGATTGCATAAAAGTTTAATGGTATGGTGCTGAGGTATACCATAAATGCATTGCCATGCTGCAATCCTTCGTATTTTTGAAGTTCAGGCCCAATTAAGCCTACAACATAAGCAACCCAAGTAGATAAAGGGACTAGGAGGCAAACTGGCCCTGCTGTCGTATCTACCAAAAAAGCCAATTTTTCCCTACAAATTTTCAACCGATCAAAAATAGGCCGCATCACAGTTCCCACAGTCAAACAACTGAAATAATCATCCACAAAAATAAAAATTCCTAGTATAAATGCACTCCATTGTCCCAAACGAGCGGACTTAATTTTAAGTGCGAACCACTCGCCAATTGTAAAAACTCCGCCTGTTTTTTGTAAAATTGCAATAAATCCGCCAAACGCTGCTCCATAGAGCAAAATGGTTGCATGATCTTGGCTACCTAGCGCAGGAATGATATAGTTTTGCAACATTTTTAAAAATCCCAAGAATGGATTCCACGAGCACAAAATAGTGCTGCCTAGCCACAATCCTGCCAACAAAGAAAATACGATCCTTCGAGTCAAGATAGCACATCCAATGATGAAAACCGATGGGATAATGGCCCAAATGCTATTTTCCATGATAGCAAAACCTCTTTCTATGAATCAGGGTATCTAAATTATCGTGGTTGTAACACTAGAATACAAAATAACTTAACATATTCGATGCATCTAAATGATCAGGATCATAACACTAGCATGTTCAATGCATTTAAATTATCAGAGGTTTCTGTAGTAACACAGAAAGCAAGTTTTACAACCCTTGCAATAAAAATGTATAATGCAAGTGCTTT
>JAKLHB010000456.1 GCA_022710345.1 Planctomycetota bacterium | reverse complement strand
CACTGATGTAGCCAATCTCAGCAATGGCAAAATGCAGCCTATTTTGTTCTCTGTGAATTGCCTTACCGGTGCTATGGATTATAGCAAAGATTGCTTTGTCGAAGCAGCCCTCAAAAATCCGAATGGCGGCGCAGCTTCAGCCATTGGATCAACTCGAGTGAGCTACTCCTGGTGGAACGATCGTTTGTGCGATGGCTTCTACACCTGCCTCTATGGTACTAAAATTTATGATTGCTTAGACAAAGACGTTATCATCCCAGATAAACCTCCATTATCGAGGAAACTAGGTATTGTCCTTAATTTTGGGAAAATGTACCTGGCGCGCAATTACCCATCCAATCCATGGGGAACCTCGTATGATTATACTGAAATTGAATTCTACCTGTTCCATTGCATTGGTGACCCTGAGATGGATATCTGGGTCGGCCCATTGACTGATCTGGATGTGCAAATCAATGATGGCCAAATCCAGGTCTTAGATCAAGCCCAACGCACCCCTATCACTGCTGCGCAAGTATGTATCTATGGTGAAAATACCCAAATCGTTGTTCAGACAGACGAAAAAGGCCAATGCTCCATTCCTAGCGGCCTAAAAGGTAATTTCACTGTCACCATTACTGGCGATCAACTTTATCCATATCAACAAACCTTGGAAGTCAAATAATCAACGACAACTTAACAAAACATTGCTCCCTTCCGCCAATTGCAGCAGACGCTTTCGGTTAATTTCTAGCCCGCAAAAGCAACACTGCAAAGATTGCAACTTGCCTTTGTGTGGTTTCTGGGGCGCTGCTGAATTGGCACAAGCGAGTTTTGTCACGATCATTGGCAATCAACTTTATCCATATCAACAAACCTTGGAAGTCAAATAATCAACGACAACTTAACAAAACATGGCTTCCTTCCGCCAATTGCAGCAGACGCTTTCGGATAGTTTCTAGCCGGCCAAAGCAACACTGCAAAGCTTGCAACTTGTCTTTGTGTGGTTTCTGGGGCGCTGCTGAATTGGCACTAGCGAGTTCTGTCACGATCATTGGCAATCAATTTTATCCATATCAACAAACCTTGGAAGTCAAATAGCCAAGGTACAAGCGAATTTTGTTTAGCGTTGCCAATTAGTAAAGTACCAAAAATTCGTTAGAATCTTATTAAAGTCGGTGCAATCCGACTTTTTTTCATGGAGGCAGGGCTTGGCTGACAAAAACCAGGCCTTGAATTTTTGATGTATCGAATTATATTTGGAATATTATGCTTTTGCATTTCATGGACAATGGTTAGTGCACAACCTCAAGATGAACAACCATTGGTTGTGGTCAATCCAAGCTCTTGGGATTTTGGAACACTCATAGATACAGACGCGCCTGTGGTCAAAGAGTTCGTCATTCAAAATCGTAGCAAACAAACCATTGAGCTTTTTGCCATGCCCACCACCTGCGGCTGCACTGTAGTCAAACCAGAGCCTTCGGTCATGGAACCTGGCCAAAGCTCCCAAGTACGAGTCGTGTTTATGCCCAAAGGCATGCATGATGTGATTCAATGGGAAGTGAAACTAGCCCTGACACCACCTTTGCCCAATCAATCCTATGTCCTGATTTCCCTGAAAGCCAATGTATTGCTGGATGCCATCATTTCTCAGCCTGTGATCAACTTCAAAGGTTTCAAACGAGGCAATGGATCTCCAGTTGTGCTATGGCTGGCTTGCTATAAACAGCCGGATTTCAAATTGGAGCAAGTAGAGTTTGATGCACCAGGCTTTGATATTGCCTGGAAAGAATTGCCTGAAGTGACTGGTTTTTACCCTGGCCCACAACGTGGATATCGCATTGATGTAGCACCTAAACTAGACATTCCTTATGGCCGTAACGATGGCACCATCATCCTTCGCACTACCATCAAAGGCAATGAGACCATCAAAATCCCAGTATTTGCGTATGTGAATGGAGACATCACTGCAATTCCAGATTATATCCGCTTTGGCAATATCACCCCTGGCACAAAATACACAAAACGCCTTGCACTATCCCAGAATGAATTTAAAAAATTCACCATCAGACAAGTCAAAACTTCCATTCCCTGGATTTCGGCCCAAATACAACCCGTGCTTGATCATTACTATTACCTGCACCTGCAAGCTGATTGCCCAACCGATGCTGAAGCAGGCGAATTTCGCGGCAAATGCATCGTGGAAACAGACTGCCCAACCCATCCTGAGGTCGTAGTCTATTTCCAAGGGTTTATCAAAAAATAGATAAACTATGTATATCCCAACGAGTTGTAGCCGCTGGCGTTATTTTGTGCACATAACACAATGGATTGTATTAGTTTATATGCATAGCAATAAATGCCACGGCTACGTGTGTTGGTGATTGAGCCATCTTGTTTTTGCAAAAAACAGGAGATAATTTTCTTTACTTTTTCTCAATGCCAGTTATACTTGAGGTAAGTATTGTGATTTGTATGATCAACAACTAAGGAGTCAACTATGTCACCAAAAACAAATTCCCAAGAAAAGCAAGTATCTTCCAAAAAAGGTAAAACCAAAGTAAAAGCAACAAAAACTGCCAATACAGTCACTCAAAAATCTAGCACTAAAACCAGCAAAGCAGCAAAAAAAACAAGTGCTACAAAATCGAAAAAAACTATTGCTGCAAAGCGTAAAACAATAAAAACAAGTGCATCAAAAAAAATTGCCCCAAAGCGAAAAACCTCTGGTTCGTCAAAACCAAAGAAAGCTGCGCTTGGAAAAAAAGCTGCTACTCCAAAGCGCAAAACCTCTGGTTCGTCAAAACCAAAGAAAGCTGCATCTTCTAGTATAATTAACCCAGAAGCCATCGTGTACTATCAAGACCTGACTCCAGGGGAACCCAAAAAATCTCCGTTCCTGAATACACAGCTTACACCATATAAGCAAAATCCAAAGGTACAAGAATATATCCAACAGCACAGCAAAGCAAATTTGTATATCAGCCAACGCCCTACCATTCCGCGTACAAAAAAAATTGCTGGCTGGAATGAGGATGTGCCGTATATCTTGTCACGGGAAACCAGCCAAGAGTTACCTTCGTTTACCTTTGTGGGCAGGCAAACTACATTGGAACTATTAGAAGATCAACGTGCTAGTGCTCGCCACACTGCCTTAATTGGTATGCGCAAAATGGGCAAAACTACATTTTTAAAGCGCTATTACGATTATTTATTTTGCACTTCCAATGAGGT
>JAKLHB010000455.1 GCA_022710345.1 Planctomycetota bacterium | reverse complement strand
CTGCAATTGCCTATTTTCTTGCTTTAGATATGGAGCATACTCCGACACAATTTATTCGAGCATTCACTATCTTGATGCTGGCAACCTGGATCATGCAAGTTGGCTTCATGCCCATGGCCGGAGCTGCTATGATTTATTATTGCTTTCAAGGGCTAAAAGGCGAATATCCCACTCTTGGAGCTTGCTTTGGGGTCGCGTTTGCTCGACTTTTACCCTTGATTGGAGTGAATTTCCTCACAGGCATCTTGATTGCCTTGGGCAGTATGCTCTTTATGGTTCCTGGAATTATTCTGCTTTGCATGTACAGCATCACAAGCCCGATTGTGGTGGTTGAACGTATTGGCGTAACCGCGGCTATGCGGCGAAGCATTGAACTCACCAAAGATTATAAATGGACGATTTTTGGGGTCTATTTTGTATTAGGAATGATCTTTTCTGTGGTCATGATGGGTCTTCAATGCAATATGATGAATTCAATGAAAGCTGCTGGGATGCCTAATTTGAACATGATGAAATTTTACATTCTTTTCCCCAATTTGCTGTATATCTTCACCAGTGGCCTGTTATCGGTCATCTATATTGTGATGTATACAAAGCTGCGCAATATCAAAGAAGCCACTCAATTAGAAGATATGGCAAAAGCATTTGAATAAACTGGCAAAAGCAAGCATTTGAATAAACCGGAAGCGCGAAATTTTTGAATACGACTAACCATACATCAACCATAGTACTCCCAAGTTTCCTCCAATATGCCAAAGAATCGGAATGAGCAAACATTGGCTTTCTAAAAAGCCCCAGGCAAGAATGACCCCAGCCAATGTATTTTGCCAGGAAAGGTTCCCACATACTAAATGCAAGATAGCGAACATCAAGGCGCTTAGGCAAATTCCGGCCCATTTTCCCCATACGAGGCTCGTAGCCCATGCTATGATGCTGCGATAAAGAATTTCCTCTGCGATAGGGGCCAGCAGGCTAGGAACCACAATGTGATGCCAAGCAATCCTGGGTTTAAGGAACGGATCACTATCTGAATATTGCACTTGAACCCAAGTGAGTACAAACAGCACTGCACCTAATCCGATCGAGATTTGCATCCAATGTTTCCATCCACCAGATGGCGTATAGCAAAAGCCCATATCGCAAGGCAAAACCCAGTTGGATGACCATAGCCAAAGAAGAAACAATGTTGGGCCTAGAGGCCGGGCCATTGGGTAAAATTTAGATAAGCCAATATCCAGACACCCTAAGATAACGGCAATGATAAAAATAATTTGGGGGCGTTTTCCGGTGAACTGATGATCAGCAAACATTGCTTTTTCCCGCCAATTCCAGCAGACGCTTTCAGTTACTTTTTAGCCTGCAAAACAACACAGCAAAGAACTTAAATTGCCTTGCTTTTTCCCGCCAATTCCAGCAGACGCTTTCAGTTACTTTTTAGCCTGCAAAACAACACAGCAAAAAATGCAAATTGTCTTTGGACGTTTTTGGGGCGCTGAATTGGCAGGTGAGCAACTGATAGAGTGGCTTTCCTAAAAGCTTAAATCCGAAAATCTCTATGAACAAAGGCCATGTCTTGCATCAGACATGGCCTTTTATTTTATCCAAAAAAATAAAGTTCAATCGCCAAAGTTAGGCAAGAAAGAGCCACAACCACAGGCATGATCAAAAATCCATATTTGAAGAACATGCCATACGAAATGGTGATTTTTTTATCCACTAAAATACTACTCCACATAATCCCCGCCAATGCGCCAATCAAGGTGAAATTTGCACCAAAATTGCTTCCCATGATGAGTGCAAACATGCTGCCTTTGAGCACAACAGGCGCAGCAACCACAAATGCACTATCTTGGGTGATTTGGGTGAACAAAATGGTCATGGGTTGGTTGTTGATGAGATTTGCAGCCAAAGAGGATAAAAAGCCCATGAAAAACACAGCAACCCATAGATTGGATGAAGCAGCCGAAATCCAGGTCGCGAAATAGGTCGTCCATCCTGATTGGGATAAGGCTTCGACAAGGGTGAACATGCCAACCACAAAAGGCACAATTTTCCAAGGCATTCTGCGCAATACTTCCCGAACATTGGAATTGGCCCAGTTGAACCGATGATCGTGATAGAGGCATACGTCCAACGCAACATCTCTGCACATCATCACCATGCAGGTCACCAGGCAAATTTTCCAAATGTCCCATTCAAGCCAAAAAGAAAAACTCAGCAAAACTAAGCAAGACAACAGCGTAATCACGCCAAAAATGGCTCCTTGAGTATCTTTGAGCGCACTCTGAGGCTGGATTTCAGGTGGCTGAATCTCGCGGGGAATTTCTTTATGGAATACCAGCCACAACAAAGCCAGGCATGACACGCCTGCCACTAAGGTAGGCAAGAGCATCCATGCAGAATAGCCCGCAAAAGTCAGGCGATAGGCTTCTGCCACAATGATGTTGGTCGGATTGCCAATGTAGAGGGCAACGCTCCATATATTAGCAGCAAAAAATTCAGCGACTAAGTATGGGATTGGGTTTAATTTGGTGTAGTGTGCGAAATAGCAAATCAGTGGGGTCAAGGTCAAAATCACAATATCATTCGAAGTGAATGTGGTCAAGATGCTGCTGAGAAAAAAGAAATAAAGAAAAAATTTAGGACCCGAGGTTCCAGCTTTTTTAGCTGTCCATAGTGCTAAAAAGGCAAAGAACCCGGTTTTATCTAGGGAGATGCAAACATACGCAAGGGCATTGAACAGAATTAAGATGGCATAAGGGCGAATTTTTTCATTACCCTCAATGCCTCGCCACAGCGTTTCTGTGTCAATGCAATTGGTCACAAATAAAAGTGCAACCCCCAGCAGGGGTGCAATGGCATAATCAATTTTCACTGGCCGATGTAGCCAGGGCATTTGAAATTGGACTGCTTTCACTACCATTGCAATCACAATGGGGAAAACAACCATAGGAAGAATCTGAAATAGCATTGCGTCGCTCTAAATTAGGAGCTTTCTTTGCTAAGCAATCAAGTGAAAGTTCCTAGTTCTTTCATAAATCAAAGCTGAATATCAAAGGTTAATAAAATTTGACTTCTTCGCCTTCTAGGAATAGTCTGAGGATTGCACTATCGCCTGAAGGCACCACAGCAAGTTCCACAACAGTTTTAGCTAGACTATGTTCAATGGTTTTCCCCTGGTATTGTGGCACAAAATACTGCTCCACTCCATAGCGAATTCGATAGGTTCC
>JAKLHB010000454.1 GCA_022710345.1 Planctomycetota bacterium | reverse complement strand
ATAAGGGTCCATAAATTCCTAAAAAGCGAATGGCCATGGCTTCCATTAAGCTACGATGGAATGCAGAGGCAGGATCAAGATCAGCCTGGGCACCATAGCTCACCAATGGCCTTGTATCTTGACGGTTCAGCAAGACAACTCCAAATACATTGGCCTGGATTTCGTCCAGAATTCTAAGGTCCATGGCCAGGACTTCGATGTCTGAGTCTTTGCTAAAGAGTTGGCCATAATGCTGCAACAGAGTAATATCATCAAGTAGAATTTGCGGGGCTTTGCGCTGAGTATACCATTGAACCATCACAGCATCAATTTCAACGATTTCCAAGATAGCATTGAGAAGCGCGTGTTCCAAAGAGCGATGGGCAGCGGTCCCGGTCGAAAAAGCAGGGGCAAAAAGTTGCTCTTTTTTCAATCGGCTTGCTTTGTAGCCAACAAAAAGCAATTGCATGGGCACCCAAATCGTTTGGTTAGGATAAAGCAGGGAAGGGCAGGAAAGCCATGCAATGACATCATCTTTTTTCAAAGGCCGATGGTCTTTATAGCTGCCTTTATTTAACTTTGCATAATCGTTTTCTGTATATAAAGTCAAATATTCCCAAGGAATGACTTTGCCATTTCGCTCCATTTCGTGGTATGTGGCATATTGAATTTCATTTTGGTATGGATATGGCCCAACCATTAGGGAATAGCGTTCTATGGCTTCTCCAACCAGGCGAATCATGGCTTCTTCATGGAATGTGCCATATCCGCTGAGATGGTATTGCACCTGAACATCTGGATGCAGCAAGACCTTATGATATGCAGGCATTTGAGCTGCTACAGATTTAATATGAAACCCTTCGGCATATTGTAGTGTGCTGACCAGCAGGCTTTGAATGATGCCGCCATGCTCTGAGCAAATTTTTTTAAACACACTTTCTGTAAAGTGCGCTGGATATGGATAGGAACGAATCTGCATGAAAAGCTCCTCTTGAATTTATGTTGGACGTTGAATTTCCACTTGTTGTAGCATCTGATCCATGACTTTTTTCGAAGAGGTGTACATTTCTTTCATTTGTGCTGCTGCAATAAAGCCACAGCCAGGGCAGTAGGGCACTCGAAGTAAATCTTGCACTTGGATTTCCAAAACTGGAAGGTAAATATTCAAAATTCGTCCAGATAGTCTTAAAACACCCAGGCTAGCATGCAAAAATCCTTCGCTCACCACTGCTGAAGTCAAAAGATGCAAAGGCGGGGTAAAAATTTTGCTTTGGATGGTCTTGAGTGGCATGCTGGCTACAAATTTATGGTATGCAACATGATCTTCTAATCGAACAAGCATGCGCTGTTCGAAGCATTCAAAACAGCCGGTCTGGGGAGACTGAGTGGCCACTAATGTTAAAAATGGGCCATCTATGAGGCCTAAAATCAAAGGTTTTTCAATGCTTAGTAAGATGCGGTTCAAATTGCGTAAAAAGCATAGGTGTGGAGCAGCAAAACTTCCAATCACAGCATCATAAGGAGCAAATATAGGTTTGAGCTTATCGGTATTTTTGAGCACGCTAATTGCATCTGTCTTGGTGGTCAAATCCATGGAAGCTATTTCATGGAAGGTTTGGGAGTCTAGCACATCTAAGGGTAGATGGATTTCTTCCGCAATGGTTTTAGCTGCTTTTTGGCTATATTCATTGTCGCTGACAAAAAGCACGGGCCTTGGTTCACGCACATAATTTTCCAAACCAGCGATGTTGCTGGATAATAATAAACTTACCAGGCGGCTAATCTCTTGATCTTGGGCTTGGTATAAAAATCCCTGGCGTTGGATGTTCTGCAAGACTTCCTGGTATTGATGCAGCGTTGGTTCGGCTATTCCTTGCTGTTGAGCAATTGCGGCTAAATCAACGGAGTCCTTTTGCATCAGGTCACTGACCACTTGGGTAAAAAATGCTTGCACAGCAGCAGGTTGGCCTTGCAATTGTAAATTTGCTTCTTGATAATTCCAAATCCCTTTGCGAAAGCGAATTTCTTGATCTCTGGCATAAAAAATTCGCACGCCTTCGCTGACAAAATAGACATACGGATTTTCTGGTTTTGGTTCCATAATTTCTCCTAACTTCCAATCACCATCAAATGCACGACATGCTGGCTTAGACCATCCAAGCCCAATACTTGTTCCAAACGATGCTTTGCATAACCGCCAATATCACACGGCCCTAATCTCAGAGCAGTGCAGGCTAAATGAATATTCTCTGCAATTTCGCCGGCTTCAATCAATGCGTACGCAAGTCCAGAATCGCCATATTTTCTTGAATTTTCCAATAAGCGATACACAAACACCATCAAGAGGTTGGCTTTGGCAATGTCTATTTCATTGCCAAATTGCCCCATTTCATTAGGTTGGAAATCTTTTCCCAATGTTTTGATGGATTTCAAAGCATGATGCGATGGCACATACAGGTAACTGCCTTGCTGCAATGTATCTACATTCAATGCGATGAAGTATAGGCCAATCGGATACAATCCACCGCCAGAAGGAGCAGTGCGTAGCTCTACCTCAGGCTGCTGTCCGAGTGATATAGAGCCTGGCATGTTGCTCAAAGGCAGCTTGCCTGTCACGCCTTGTGCATAAAATAGGATCGTGGCTAAATCTGCCAGGCTCATTTTATTACCAGAATAGCGGCGCATGCTTCGACGGCTTCGAATCACAGGACCAACCGGTGCACTGATATTTTTGTACGGTGGCAAGGTGATGAGCTTGTCTGGTTCTTCAGCAAAAGTTCGATTGGCCAGGCTCATCATCACCATTGGTAAACGATAATTATTTACCCCAATCATCATGCCCATATCTAATTCATGGTGGCGATAGTTCAGCAGATATTCTTCGCTCAGATACCTGTTGTGGGATATCATTAAACCACGAAAAACCACCTCAGGGGATTTTACAATGGTGCTTTCTGCATAAACAGATATGGGAAAGTTATTTGTAAAGCTTACAATATCTGCAATCGTAGGAAGTTCTTGAGCGCAAAAATCTTCCAACGTTAATTGTACTTTTTGTCCTTTAGGCTTTGATTTTTTATTCGACATTCGTGGGTTCCTTATTGGTATCTACGAGGTGCCTAGGATGGATCGTGCTTCCGATTGGAATGCCATCTTCCTAGAAGGCTTATAGCTAGGAACTTAACATAAGTCATAGCAAAAGTATATCAAACTACTTTCAAAAAATCAAAAGAAATTTGTAAATTCACCTGG
>JAKLHB010000453.1 GCA_022710345.1 Planctomycetota bacterium | reverse complement strand
GGCATCGTAGGCGCGAGAAATCGCGTTACCAAAAGCCAGCATATCCGCCGAACCATGACTCTTGACGGAGATCCCCTTGAGTCCAAGGAGAATCGCCCCATTGTACAGGCGATGGTCGAAGCGCTTTTTAAAATTATTACATTGAGCATAATAGCTGCGATTGGTGATGATAAAGATCGGAATAGATATCGTTTGGAACATTCTTTAGTAAGAGCTGACAGCCTTGGTGAATGGGGGAAAGCTCTAGAAGACGCTCTAACAGGTCCAGCTTCTCAATATCTTCTTAATGAAGCATATGCGGAACAAGCTGAACTCACAAGACTCTGTCGTCCGGGGGAATGGCAAAACGAAGCTGTTAAGTTGCTAAAGTCGGTGCTTGATCATTTAAATATCGAGTCAGAGACAGTTCCTGTGAAATCAGATATGAAAAGATGGTTTAGGATGTTTGTCATATTGAGAAATAAAACCCGTGGCCATGGAGCTATGCCGGCTTCAAAATCAGCAGAAGCCGCAAAATATCTTTTACAAAGCATCATCATTTTTTATGAGAATTATTCAATGTTTAAAAGGCAATGGGCTTATTTATATAGAAATATATCCGGGAAATATAGGGTGTCATCTATAAGCGACAAGACTGATTCGTATGACTTTTTAAAGAATGAAAATTTCCACCAATATCAGAATGGTGTTTATATTAATTTGGGAGTATTTAGATTTGTTCCATTATTGCAAAGTGATCCGGAATTAAGGGATTTTTATTTTTCAAATGGTGGGTTTTCTCAAAAACGATTTGAGTTAATATCATATCTGTCTGATGATAAAATCGATGGGGATTCGAGCAGTTATTTGACTCCTCCAGGAACATTGCCTCCTAGCAAAACTGAAGGTTATGGCGAAATGCTAGCAAAAGGCAACTGTTTCTCAAATGTTCCTGAAATGTCTCTCGATTATATACAAAGATCTGAATTGGAAAGTGAATTGTTTAAGCTTCTAATGGACGACCGTAGACATATTGTTACCTTAGTTGGAAAAGGCGGAGTTGGGAAAACTTCATTGGCGCTCAAGGTAATTAGTCAACTTTATGAAGAAAACCGTTATGATGCGATTGTTTGGTTCAGTGCAAGAGATGTTGATTTATATTCAACAGGTCCGAAGCCTGTTCGCCCGCTGATTCAATCGCCAGCGGATGTAAGTGATTTTTATATAAAGCTTCTTTTATGTCAAAATCGAATAAAAGAGAAAGGTATTAAACCTCGTGATTATTTTGAGCAACAATTGCAAAGAAGTGAAATAGGAAACTGTTTGTTTGTATTTGACAATTTTGAAACAACTCAAAATCCTATCGATATGTTTAGCTGGATTGATACATTTATTAGGTTGCCTAACAAAGTATTGATCACAACTCGTTTACGTGAATTCAAGGGCGACTATCCACTTGAAGTTCCAGGAATGACTAATTGTGAGGCGAAGATTCTTATTGATCAGTCAGCCGGGCATCTTGGAATCAAGCAATTATTGACTGAGGAGTATATAGATGAATTAATTTTAAAATCTGAGGGCCACCCATATGTGATAAAAGTTCTATTGGGTGAGGTTTCAAAAAATAGGAGGATATGCAATATTCCACAATTAGTTGCCGCAAGTGATGAAATGTTAACTGCGCTTTTTGAAAGGACATATGATTCATTAACGCCATGTGCGCAAAGAATATTTATGACGCTAGCTGCTTGGAACTCTGCAGTTCCTCGTATAGCACTAGAGGCAACTCTTCTTCGATCCATTGCTGAAAGACAAGAAGTGGAAAAGGGGATAGAATCAATATTGCAATATTCTTTAGCTGAATCATATCTTGCTCCAATAGATCAGCAAGAGTTTATTGTTTTGCCACTTATAGCAAATGTTTTTGGAAAGAAGAAATTGTCAATTAGTCCACTGAAGCATGCAATTCAGTCTGATGTTGAAATTCTTCAAATGCTTGGACCGAGTCGACCAGATGATGTTAGATTGGGTTTGGCTCACAGATTGGAAAGCTTTATTAAAAATATTTCCCACCGAATAGAAGCCGGTGAAGCTTATGAAATTTTCGAACCAATGCTCGAAATGATCTGTCGAAATTTTAATCCCGGTTGGCTGATTTTAGCTAGATGGCACATGGAGCAATGCACAAAAAAAGGATATTCGATGGCAAAAAAAGAATTGGAAAGATTTTTAGAAAACAATCCAACATGTTTAAATGCTGCTGATGCTTGGAGAATGCTTGGATATTTATACAGTCAAATTGGCGACTCACTTGGGGAAATTCATTCATTCATTGAGCTTGCTCAATTAAGTTCAATTCCTTTTTCTGAAGTGTCAAATACTGCCAATAAATTGAACAAAATGATTCGTGGCCAGCAATTAAATGTTGATTGGGAAGAGAAACGACAATTAGCACTGAGACTTGCAGCTGTTCTAGAGAAACGTCAAAAAGAGGCTGGACCGGATGATTTTTCGAGAATGGCTTGGCTTGCTATGAATACTGGTCAGGAGGAAAAAGCAAGAGAATTTGTGAAAGCTGGCTTAAAAATTGAGCCAAATAATTCTCATTGCCGCAATGTTGCTCAAAGATTAAATTTTAAAGTTTAGCGTTACTTTAATTCGATATTCGACTTATGTAACCTTGTTAATAGATGACTGTGTGAAATTTGAATCTTGTTGGGATATATGTGGGATATAAAAAGTTTAAAACAGGCTTATCTTCGCAATGATCGATTAAACTTGGAATAAATCTTTATCTAAAAAATCACCACAATTATTGGGATTCTCTGGAAGAAAATTTGGTAGCGGGGGTAGGATTTGAACCTACGACCTTTGGGTTATGAGCCCAAAATTTGGCCACATTCCCACTTGTCTTGGATTCCCAAACATACATCAATACCGGATTCACTCGACATTGCACAAATTATTAGAAGAAAAAGTACTTCTAATTTCAAATACTCACGAAAAGATTTTTTGGAAATATTTCCTCAAATATCACTCTGTCGCAGCCGTTGAAACGGGCAAAATCCAGGAGCGCGCGATTGAGCTCCGGGACCAGGCCCTCGGCTGAGGCGAACTCGGGCTCGATCGCCAGGCGGCGGACGATCAGCTTGCGGTTGGCGCGGTCGGCCTTGGGATCGAGGCGGCCGACCAGGTTCTCGCCTTCTTTCAGCTCGTAACTGCTCTTCTGCCCCTCTGACTGAATGATCAAGAATGACATAACCGTTTCGATCCTGTCCGTCACGAACGTGCTTTGGCGGAAGGGAAAGCC
>JAKLHB010000452.1 GCA_022710345.1 Planctomycetota bacterium | reverse complement strand
ACAAGAAAATGCAATTTCTAAATAATGCTTGATGTTGGCATCCCTCTGGATCGTATAATCACCATCTGTGAAGACCAGCGAGATGCTAGCCGGAGCCTGGATTTGATTCCAAGCTGATTCCAATAATTTGCGAGTGGAAATGGAAACTAGGTGATCCGAAGTTTGAACTGGAGTCTCTAGAATTGCATCCAGCATTTCTCCTGTATCCTGCAGGCGCTCTGCCAAAAGCAACATTTTTTGGATTGTGGAGCTTTCTGAATTGATTACTTCATTCTGTTCGATGGCACGCTGCACTAAGCCCGATTGTTCTTGTCCAATGTGCATACAAAATCTCGAGGTTGCTTTGAGGACTGCTTTTCGCTCTGCTTCCAAGGCTGCAAATTTGGAGATGATATTCAAAACTACGGAAAGAATTGTCCCACGAAAATAATCGCTCACGATCCTAGCAAATTTATCAAGTTTGTCAATATGATTGGCCTTGCCTATGTTGAGAAGAATGAGCGAAAGGCTGATATCTTTCTCGGCTGCGAGAGTAATCCCATAAGCATTATCAAAAATTTCTAAGTCTTCTGGGCCGATCACAGGATTGAAAAATCTTAATGTATTTGCTGATAATGAGACAGGGTCTTCGATGCCTATCCTAGAAAAGAGGAAGGCTTGCACTGTGTCGCAAGCTTTTATGTTGGAAGCAATATTTGAAGATGAAAATGCATACATTTTTACTCTATCTTTGAGCAGCAAAATAAAGCTTGTATCCAAGCACATTGCTATTTCAGGTTGGATCACATCCTGGCAAAACTCAGAAATTGCTTGGGTTTGGGTCGCTGAAGTTTTCACAATTTCTTCAATTTTGTCCAGTAAATTCCTATGATAGAGGCTCAAACGTTTGCGTAAAGCCAAAGCGCGGACATGGTGCACAATTGTTGCCGCAGGTTCGTTTTTATCTAGATAGGCTGCTGCTCCTAGTTCTATGGCTTGTTGCAAATAAATCGGATTGCGGCTATGTACGGTAAAAATCAAAAATTCTGGTTTCGTGGGGATCCTTTGCTCTTGGAGGTATCTTACCATTGTTTGGCCAACTTCGACTCCCGTAGGCTGTCCCGGCTCAAGTTCCATGTCTAAAATTGCCACATCCAAAGACATATTTAAGTCCTGTTGAGATATCCATTCTTGGGCTTGGCGAGCATTTCCTGCTGTGTGAAATTCAATATTTGGCAGTTTAAATGCATTGCTTAAATTTTCCCTCCAAAGTAGATTGTCGTCTACATAAACAATTTTTAAATTTTGGACCATGTCTTATCTCCTGATGAACGACTATAAGTGTTTGTTATACAATATGTTAAGTGTAATTTACTTGAAGGGTAATTTTGTCCACCATCAATTCTTGCTTTGGATAAGCAGCTTATGAGGCTGGCAAATTGTGAAAAGTATCTCATTGGCCAATCCTTGGGATAATTAAAATCAAAATTCTGCATCAGAATTCCAGTTGTTTTTGTCTGAATGTATCCTAATTGATACATGAGTCCTTGTTGCACAATTTTTATTTTATTTCTAAAAGATTCTTTTCACAAAAAATATGCCAAGAGTAATTTTATTTTTAGAATTATTTTTTTAGTCTATAACTCAATATGTGATCGTGAAATAAAAAATATATTACGACTCAATAGTAACCGAAATTCTGTATGAACCGCCAACCTCTGTCCGATATTCCAACCTCCTAATCCGGAAAATTGGACAGCATGCATTTCACGATTGCATAACCGCCTCTTTGATTGCATGGAGGCGGTTCTTTTTTTAAGTTTATTGCTACATTCTAGATATTGGAAGGGTTAATTGAAACCTGGCCCCTTTCTCTCCGACCAGCTCGATATCTCCATTAACTTTCTTAAGGTACGCTTTAATATACGGCAGGCCCCAACCATGCATCTGATTTATTTGATTTTCTTGTAGCCGAAAAATGGTAGCACGCTTTTCAAGAGGAATACCAATGCCATTATCACTGACCTCGATCATGCAAAAATTTGCATGACAACCATTGGGCAAATAAAGGATCGTTGCCTGTAGCCTTTGAACTTGGCCTGTATTTGGATTAGCCACACATGCATTATGGATCAATTCGTAGAATATTTCGACAAGTATATCTGGAGGAATAGCAATTTGCAAATTATCTGGAACCTGACACTCTATTTTGACTGATTTGCAGTCAAAAGATCGAACAACAACACCTAAAATAGCTTGCAAATAACTCTTTGCTGAATCAGTCTTTGTCATAAATTCTAAATTCTCCTGCATAGTTTGTATTTCTGCAAGCATAGCTTGTAGAGATTGATCTGCAGAATTAGCTTGTGCATATTGTTGCAGCGAAGCTTGTAACGCTGCAATCGAGTTTTGTAGTCTATGCTTTTTTATCAAAATACTAATCGCACCTCGATATATATCTGCGGTTTTTTCCAGATGTAGCCCACTTTTAATTTGTTGTAGGCTGTTGCTAGCAATGGTGCGCAAATTCTCCAGCAAGTGATGCCAAGGATTTTGATGGACTGCCATTGCCATTGTCCAGGATAGGGATTTGGGCTTTATGCGAAGGCAGGTATTTGAGTTTGGATGCAAGATTAATTGTATCTCGCGGCACTGAGGATCTAGGACTATTCTTTGCCGGCTCGCAGGGTCTCGTATCGGCTCTTGACCCTGATTTTCGAAAACAATATCCCCTGATTCAAAGCCAAGGACAACGGACAATTGCCCAATTTTTTCTTGCCATTCCCATTCAGTCACTAAGTCCTTCATGATACTGGAAAACCAAACCACAATGGCTTCGGTTTCCATTTGCTCGAGATCCACCAAAGTATGCGCTAACTTTTCCGCAATTAAGTGTCGGACATGGTCGTGACCTCTCATTCCCCAAAAGTGCGGGTTGCTATTGAAAATGGAATGAGTATTTAGAGTAGCAATTTTTAAACCATTCCATTCTAGTGCTAATTGCTCTGTCTTGTTTGGATCTTGTATTACAGACGTAGCGGCAAGCTCCAAGTGTTGCTCTTGGATTCGAATGTGGATTTCTAAAGAAGTAGCACTGCCGCCCAAAGTATTTTGAGTAATTTGAAGAATCTCTTTCTTGGCCTGAAGCACAATTGTTTGTTGTTGTCTTAACCACTCAAGTGTCGTACCATGCGGCAGTGTATCCATTTTCCGTTGGGCATCTTGGCGAATTTTTGTAAGATTGCTTTCGTATTCCTGGATGATCTGGATCTCTCGTTGATATTCAATTCGTGGACTTAAAATATGGGCTAACACTTTAAGGTATTCAACGAT
>JAKLHB010000451.1 GCA_022710345.1 Planctomycetota bacterium | reverse complement strand
ATATAAAGCACTTGCATTATACATTTTTATTGCAAGGGTTGTAAAACTTGCTTTCTGTGTTACTACAGAAACCTCTGATAAGGAGTACCACAGAAACCTCTGATAAGGAGTACCACAAGATGTACAAATTGCTTTTACTATTGCTAACCATTGGATTATTGCCCATTTATGGCGCAACCCTGGTTGGATATTGGGATTTTGAAGAGGGCAGTGGCACCACAGCTAAAGACCGCACTGGAAATGGCCTGAATGGTACCATTAGCAATGCCGCCTATACAGCAGGCCGCGTTGGTAGCTATGCCTTGAACTTCAATGGCTCCAATAGCTTTGTGGAAGTCTTAAATAGTGCACTTTTAGTGCCTAGCACCATTTCCATCTCGCTATGGTTCAAAGCCAGCTCAAGCCAGGTCACCCATGCTGATCTATTGGACAAAGGGCATGGTTCTGGCTCGACACCATACTATGGCGGCTATGTGTTCCAATATGATGGCGATGGTTCTTCAATATCAACCATTTACGGGAATGGTAGTAACTTTTATGGAGCAAGCACCGGCATGAATGATAAAGATAACCAATGGCACCATTTAGTTGCCGTGCTTGGTGCAAGCGAAATTTCCGTTTATCAAGATGGTTTTTTAATCTCTAAAACCGCAGGTGCTGGCCCACTTGTGCAAAATGATGCAAACTTATACTTTGGTCGGCATCGCACTGTGGGAAGATATTTCAATGGTGCCTTGGACGACATTCGGATTTACAGCGGTGCTTTGACCCAAACTGAAGTGAGCACACTCGCCACTGGCGCTATCCCTGAACCCAGCAGCCTTTGCCTCATTGGGTTAGCGCTGTTCGGACTGATGACTTGTAGGAAGCTCCGTGGTTAATCCGACGTTTTGATGATCGCGCGCACAATATGATACAATTCATTGTGTTATGCTTATTTAAAACGATCGTTATTTGTATGCAGATGTAGGGGCGACCGGCTGGTCGCCCCTACGCACAAATAGAATGCTATCTTTTTTGTTATTCGTACCGGGAATCAAATACAACCGGGCATGATCATCAAATACAACCGGGTAAATCTACCCTTACCAGCCTGCTCTTATGTTTGAGCATGCCGATCACCTAGCAACCCATGCATCCGAACACCACAATTACGAGCATCAACACAATGGAAAAAGCCCCGATCATGCCAAAATAAAGCTTGTTATTTGTGTTAAACCCGCCTTTTGTCTTAGAGCCGGATTTGAAAAAAGCCTGGGTAGAGGGTTCATCAAAACGTCTGGCTGCATGTCGAGCTGGCAAGAATGTGTTGTCTTCTGGCCAAGCTGGCTTTTCGCCTAAAAATTCATTGACCATGATGCTGCGGTCGAGGCCGAGGATATTTTCTAATTTCGCCTTGGTCGAGATTTCCTCATTGATTCTCCGGAAAATTTGGCCCGTGACCCGAAGGCCCAAAAGGCACATTCCCAGTGAAAAAGCTGGCCCTAGCAAGAGAAATAAACTCACGCTTCCTTTGCTATAGAGCGCTAAAAAACCAGAAAGCGTGATGCCTAAAATCGCCAGGCACACTGCTGAATAAAAATTGGTGAACCGAAATAAATCCTCTCGAAAACTTTGTTCTCGCTGATCCAAAATGCGATATAGTTCGAGCAAGTGCTCGTAGCTAAAACCCTTGGGATTGACTTGATACCACATAGAAACCCTCCTCATTTTCGTCGAATTTTAGTCTTCACTGATTTATGAAGCCCACCGCCTCCACCCCCGCCCATAAAGCGGCTGAGCATGCCACTCATTTTTCCAAGATTGCGAAGGGCATTTCGAGCTTCTCGAAATTGCTTGATCAACTGATTGACCGATTGAATGTCCGTGCCACTGCCTCTGGCAATTCGCGTTCTACGACTGCCGGAAATCATGTCTGAGTCTTGGCGTTCCTCCGGTGTCATAGAATAAATGATGGCTTCCACTTGCGCAATTTCTTGTTCATGGTTTGCAATGTCTTGGAATTGGGCACCAAATTGCCCTGGAAGCATCCCCACCAGGTCTTGCAGGCTACCCATTTTCCGGATCATTCGGAATTGTTCGATGAAATCTTCCAGCGTAAATGTAGCGCCAAGAAGCTTTTCCTGCATTTCACGCGCTTTTTCTTCATCAATGAACTCCTGAGCCTTTTCCACAAGGCTAACCACATCGCCCATGCCCAGGATGCGCGATGCCATGCGGTCTGGGTGGAATTCTTCGAGCCGATCTAGTTTTTCGCCAACACCAATGAATTTGATGACTTTTCCTGTGATTGCCTTGATGGACAATGCTGCACCACCACGGGCATCACCATCTAGCTTGGTCAAAATCACCCCAGAGATTTCCAACCGATTGTTGAATGCCTGAGCAGAATTCACCGCATCCTGGCCCGTCATTGCATCACACACAAAGAAGATATTGTGTGGCCGGACTTTACTGCGGATGGATTCCAATTCTTTCATCAGATCATCATCAATGTGGAGCCGTCCTGCAGTATCGAGGATCACCACATCACAGCCTTTTTTTTGCGCGTACGGGATAGATTCCTGGCAAATTTGAGGAGGCGTGCCCTTTATGTTTTGATAAACCGGCACAGAGATGCTGTCACCCAAAATTTGCAATTGCTCTACCGCAGCCGGACGTTGGATGTCAGCCGCGACCAAAAGAGGTTTGCTGCCGTATTTTTGCTGCAAATACAAAGCAAGCTTGCCACAAGTGGTTGTTTTCCCGCTGCCTTGGAGTCCAACCATCATGATCACGGTTGGCCCGGCTTCTGAATGCTGGATCGAAGAATCCTCAGGCCCCATCAGGCGAACGAGTTCATCTGACACAATTTTCACAATCTGCTGGGCCGGAGTCACACTTTTCAACACAGCTTCCCCAACTGCCTGTTCCTTAATTTTCACCATAAAGTCTTGCACGACTTTATAATTCACATCTGCTTCGAGCAAAGCTGTGCGAATTTCCTGCAGCCCCTGGTCCATATTCTTTTCAGTCAAATGCGCGGGAGAAAATAAACGCCGGGTGATGTCCCGAAATCTTTGGGAAATATTCTCAAACATAGCAGCAATTTCTCCAAATCCCAATCCGGGATTAAACAAGCAAAATAAGACGATTTTCCAATATGTCCCAACATCATACTATTCCCACGCTGGTTTTGCAACTATTTTCTTTTAATCAAAATTTTACGGTGCATTAGGCTTCAATCTCAGCTTATAGTGGATTTTCGGAAATTCTAACTTATTGTGCTAGAATATACGAAAAAAAGCTTCTTAATCTGTATCAATCAAAAAA
>JAKLHB010000450.1:475-3334 GCA_022710345.1 Planctomycetota bacterium | reverse complement strand
GCGGACAGCGTTCATGTACAAAGGCACTCGTTGTGCAATGGGGCATTCATCTTGGCAAGGTGGCTTGATGCAGTCAAAAAGCCCAAGTTTGCGGTGTGTTTTGCTTTTGTTGGTGAGGAAGGCCGATTTGTGATACATGCGGTTTTTTAATGTCTGCGGTGCATAATTTCTGATGTTGAGCAATTGGCATAAGGCTGTGATATGTTGTAAGTTTGGCTGTAGGCTGGCTAGGCTTAATTGTCTGGATTCTGCCCAAGCCTGTAGCAAGGATTCCAAAGGTTTTGCTTGGATGCCTTGGGCTAAATATTCGGCAAAAGCTTTGGCTTGGTCGCTCGATCCATACCATGATGTATCTGAATAGGGATTTTGTGTGAGCGCTTGTGCAAGATCATTAGCAAAAGAATCATGGCCGATGGCTGTCTTGACTATGTATTCTTGGAAATTCTGGCTGCCACGTTGTTCCATAGACTTGGCGAGTTCTTCCAAATATTGTCTGAGTCTTAGATAGCCGCCTGTTTTCAAAATATCCGAGCATACGGTTACAGTTTTCATGCCAGATGCAATGAGATCGCTGAGATTAAAAGCGTCTGCTCCGGCTGAGAAGGACATGAGCATGTTGCCTTGGAATTCTTCCATGAGCTTCTGTGCAACATGGGTGCTGATGGGATGCAGGGCACGGCCGGACATGTACATCATTTTTTCTTTTGGGTCAAAGACATTGCGGAAATTGCGGACTTCCAGGGTATTGGTTAGCTTGAGTCCAAATTGCAAACCAAGTTTTTGGGCAGTCTGGCAAAGACGGCGTAGCATGGGCACAGCATCTGTGTATTTTAAATCATGGCCAAAGCTTGCATCCAATACTTCAATATCTTCATATCCAAGGTCTTGATTGAGGATTTTTCTCAGGATATCTGGTCCAAGCAAGGTGGGATTCATCTTGACATTGGTGTGCAAATGCCATTCTTGCATTAAATATGTGGTAATTTTTTCAATCTCTTCGGGTGGACAACCATGCATGGTGGAAAGTGTGACGCTGTTTGCGACTTGGGCTGGGATAACGATTTCAGCAACATCTGGACAATATTTTGCTACATTGCGAATGTATGCTTGGGTGAAAACACGCGCGTTGGTCATCTGCTGGAGATACCACTGCATATTTGGCTTTAAGATGCCTTCCATATTATAGCCAACGCTTAGGTTAAATATTACTCCAGGATTTCCTGGCAGTCCTAACTTGCGGTGCAGAGCATGGATCAATACCCATGCCTTGAGGTATTCATCCAGGGATTCGGAAATCTTTAATTCTTGTGACCATTCTACGTTGTATCCTTCATCCTCGATGTCAATGCAAGGACGCGGGATTTGCAATGTGTCCATGGTTTGGACTGTTTTTAATTCAATGAACCGGGCTCCACAAAGCCAAGCTACAATGATATTCTGTGCGAGTTGGGAATGTGGGCCTGCAGCAACACCAATCGGCGTATCTAATTTTATTCCATAAAGATAGGTGCAAAATGTGTCATTTGGCTTTGGCACAAAAAATAATTCTCTGGGAATTCCAAAAATGCTATTTTTGGACTCCAATTCTTCAAAAATCCATGATGCAAATTTTTCCATTGGAACAGGATGAAATTGGTCTGCCATACAAAATCCTTTGTATTTCTAAGTACATATAAAAATCTTAATATTCTTATGGCTCGATGTAGAAATAATTTTGATAAATTTTCAAAAATTGTTTCGACTATTTTTGTACAATTGTTATGATATGCACGCCTAGCAATTTTTTTAGGCATGATAGTTGCATTATTCAGCTTGCAACTTTATTTCGTGATTCCCCAAAACGAGGAGATTTTGTTTTTATGAATTACCTTGGTTTTTTTAAAACATTTTTAAAAGACAAAAACATTGGAGCAATTACTCCTACTTCTAAGTATGCTGTAAAAAAAATATGCGAACGGATGGATTTTAGTAAAGATATTGTGATCGTTGAATATGGCCCTGGTAATGGTGTATTTAGCAAATTTTTTTTGGAAAAAATGAGCCCTAAATCCAAATTGATCGCCCTTGAAACTAATCCTGATTTCTATAAATTTTTGCAGCATATCCATGATCCGCGTTTCTTTATTTTCCATGACACGGCTGAAAACATTCAGCAAATTTTAGAACAGTGCCATGTATCGCATGCGAACTATGTAGTCTCTGGCATTCCTTTTTCATTTTTTACTCCAGAGTTACGTCAAAATATTGTCGCTCATACATGGGAATCGTTAACTAAAAATGGAAAATTTTTGGTATATCAATATTCTCTGCTTATGACCAAAGAATTAGAAAAAAGGTTTGAACGAGTCCACACAGACATCACGGTGCTAAATATCCCGCCTATCTTTATTATGGAAGCAACGAAGTAATTTGGGATACCATTTCTGTCAGCCGCGCTAGCGGCTGACAAGTGAAATTGGTAAAAAGCGCAAAGTTTGCTTGGTGGCTTAACCTCCAATTGCCGGTTGTAGGGGATCCATTGGTCGCCCTAACCCACATTTTAACCTCCAATTGCCAGTTGTAGGGGCGACCCATTGGTCGCCCTAACCCACATTTTAACCTCATTGCAGGCTAGAACCCGACTGATAGCGTCTGCTGCAATTGGCGGAAATGTGCAACGTTTTGTGAAAATGCGCAAAGTTTTCTTAAATGCGCAGCCTGTGCCAATTCAGCAGCGCCCCAGAAACCATCCAAAGGCAAGTTGAGTTCTTTGCTGTGTTGCTTTGCAGGCTAGAACCCGACCGATAGCGTCTGCTGCAATTGGCGGAAATGTGCAACGTTTTGTGAAAATGCGCAAAGTTTTCTTAAATGCGCAGCCTG
>JAKLHB010000450.1:0-377 GCA_022710345.1 Planctomycetota bacterium | reverse complement strand
AAGTTGAGTTCTTTGCTGTGTTGCTTTGCAGGCTAGAACCCGACCGATAGCGTCTGCTGCAATTGGCGGAAATGTGCAAGCTTTTTTAAGTTGCTTGACCACCTTATTTTTTGCGACAATCAATCTTAGGGCAGATTTCGGTTTCTGCTTTGTGAAGGTCAATGTCGTTGTCAATCTCTACCCAAGGTAGGTCCTGGATAGGGACTGCCTCAAATTGGAATTGCTCTACAAGTCGAAAGATAAATGATTCATAATGCAATTCCTGCCCTGCTTGAGTTTGGGCTTTCTGCAGCATGCTCTGGAGTGATTGAGATGCTTCTGCACTAAGTCTTGTGAATCCCACCCAATCTCCATTTGCCACTTTATCATCTGGCTCA
>JAKLHB010000045.1 GCA_022710345.1 Planctomycetota bacterium | reverse complement strand
GAGTTTTGCAATGAGCGGCTCCACTGCTTCTGGAGATTTGATTTGTCCTAATGCCTTTGCTACAGCTTGGCGAATTGATTTCTCAGAACTATCGAGTTTTGCAATGAGCGGCTCCACTGCTTCTGGAGATTGAATTTCTCCTAAAGCTTTTGCCACTGCAATCACGACATCAATATCGAGCTCTTGAAGCTCAGCAATGAGCGGTTGGACTGCTTCGAGTGCTTTGAGTTTTCCCAATGCCTCTGCAACATAAGCAGTTCTGCATCCTGAATCTTTCAGTTTAGCAATAAGTGGCTGAATGGCTTCTGGTGCTTTGAGTTCTCCCAATGCTTGTATGACAGCTTGCCGGACACCCGATTTGGAATCTTGCAATTTGGCGATCAGTGGCTGAATAGCTTCTGGTGCTTTGAGTTTCTCCAATGCCTCCACCGCCCTCATGCGAACGCTTTCATCGCTATCGTGGAGCTTAGCAAGAGCTAGATATAATGGGCCTTTATCGGGCACCATCTGTCCCAAAGCCTTTGCTGCTTCAATGCAAACATCTTGGTAGGAATCATCGAGTTTAGAAATCAGTGGTTGGATTGCTTCTTTTGCTTGAATCTGTCCTAAAGCCTTTGCTGCAGCAAGGCGTACGCTCCATACAGGATCGTCAAGTTTAGCAATCAGCGGTTGAACCGCCTCTGCAGCTTTGCTTTCTCCTAATGCCTCTGCTGCCTCTTCTCGAATCTTTGCATCATCACTGTCCAAACGATCCAAATCAGATTCACAAGAAACAAAAACCACAATAAAAAATACAAAGGTTGCTATTTTTTGAATGATTGTAGATTTTCCCATTTTGTTCATAAGATTTATGCAGAGAATATTTTTGAATGATTGCTGAATATTTTCTGCATCCTCGCTCAGTGAAGAAGGCCTTATAAGATTTCAGCCTGCTTTGTTGTATGGACAAAAATCTTTGGACGAAATAAAAAGACTAATTTTGGTAGCTTTCTCTGTTTCACTTCGTCTTACTATTGAAACTCTGTTCACATACACTTTTCCTCTAACTGGATACTGCATCCATGCAGAACGGGGCTATATGTGAATGTCTTCAAATAGATCACATCATCCAATGTCAATTGTTTTTTTGCTATACTTGTTAGTTTTGCTTCCTGGCATTCCAATATACTGCCACAACAAAAGATCACAAGTATGCAATACATCATAAGTTTCATAGAATCCCTCCATTCTGGAAAAAGGAAAAACATGTTGTTCTCATTGTATGGTATAATATTTTTGATTCGTTTGTCAATATCTAACGTTTTTTCAAATAGCTGCTTTATTTAGCTTTCCATTTGAGGAGGTTATTATGGATTTGTTTGATCGGTGGAACTTAAAGATTTTGCCATTGGCAGAACGAGAAAG
Organism: Planctomycetota bacterium; assembly: GCA_022710345.1. Taxonomy (GTDB): domain Bacteria; phylum Planctomycetota; class Uabimicrobiia; order Uabimicrobiales; family JABWCH01; genus JAKLHB01. The sequence goes on along the minus strand of JAKLHB010000045.1, from coordinate 17,688 downwards.
TAAATCGCAGATTGAGAAAACTGCGATTGATCCTGCATCAGAACCGCGAGCATTTTCAGGGGATTGGGAAGGTTTACAAAAAGTGGTTCAAGCGATTTGTGCTGCAAAAAAAAATCATAAGTCCGTGATTTTAGTGTATGGTGCGCATTTGATTAAGAATGGTCTTGGGCTTGTGCTGCGAGCGTTGTTGGAGCGTGGGTATATCACGCATTTGGCTACGAATGGTGCAGGAACAATCCATGATTGGGAGATTGCATACCAAGGGAAGACAGAGGAGGACGTGCGGCGATACATCACCCAAGGACAATTTGGCATTTGGCAAGAAACCGGGGCGTATCTGAATCTATCTTTAGTGCTTGGTGCTGGATTAGGATATGGTTATGGGGAATCCATAGGCCGTATGGTTGCCCATAATGGATTGTGTTGGCCAGAGCTAGCAGACTTACAAAAAAAATTAGAGCAGCCAGGCTTGAAGAATCAGACTGGGCTGTTTCATTTATATGAAAAAATGCGTGAATGGCAAATTCGACCAGGAATGCAGCAAATTCAGCATCTGTATGCTTCCTACAGTGTTTTGGAAGCTGCTGTGCGTTTGGGGATTCCTTTGACTGTGCATCCTGGTTTTGGCTACGACATTATTTATAGCCATCCATACAACAGTGGTGCAGCCATAGGCATCACAGCCGAAATAGATTGGCTTCGATTTGTGAGCAGTGTGTCTCAATTGGAAGGCGGCGTTTATCTTTCTGTTGGGTCTGCCATCATGTCGCCTATGATTTTTGAAAAAGCAATCTCCATGGCTCGGAATGTTGCGAAACAACAAGGGGCTACGATCCAAAATTTTTGCTTGGTTGTGAATGACATCCAAGAAGGTCAATGGAATTGGGGAAGTGGAAAAGAGCCTACCAAAGACGATCCAGCATATTATCTTCGTTTTTGCAAATCATTTGATCGCATGAATCCGTCGGAAATGCACTATATTTGCGCTGACAACCGCGAATTTTTGCACAATCTATACGCAGAGCTACAAAAAAATGCTGCTCTATAATGCGATAGGTGCCTTGTCAAAAGTTTTTGGACTTTTTGGAATCTCAGACCGCAGATAGCCAAGAGCACCAAAGAGTCTCCAATCACCAATCCACGTCATTTTGGATAGTTTAATTCTTACTACAGCTTTATTCCAATAAGTATTATTTGGCTGTGGGCATATTTTTCAGGATGTTGTGTGTAATGAGAAATTCTTTGCAAAATAGGTGAAATATCCTGTTCTTCATCTTGAAGACGAAATACATCGACATAATTTTCGTCATCAATTTTTCCTATACTTTCGTTCAAAGTTTGCCGTACTATTCCACTACTTATTGATTCAACAACTTCACTTCCATCAAAAATAGCAGCGTGATTGTAATTGCCACCATCAAGCTGTCTTATAATACTAGAGATAAAAGCATCGGTATGATATAATAAATAAACTTGCTTTACTTAGCCGCAGGCTGAATTGCCTGCGGCTTTATTTTTTTAATCTCGATCCACGAGCATCATGGATTGGACCATTTGTCGTACTTTAGGAGATGGATCGCTGGTGCTGATCTGCTTGACAATGGCTTCGGCTTGGGGATATTGTTTGCGCATTTGCCATAGTGCTCTTGCTTCTTTGACTTTGAGGTTTTCAGAGGTTTCTTTGGAGATGGTTTCTTGCAAGGCTGAGAACATCACTTGGGATGGTTTACGATGGTTGAGGGTTTCGAGGATCATGTTGCGAACAACAAAGGAATCTTGCTGTAGATTCTGGGCCAGAAGAATGTCTGCTTGAGGGCTTTCGATGAAGCGTAGGGCATCTAATGCATTGGCGCGGATATTTTCATCTGGATCTTTAATTGCGTTTTCAATATAGGGCAAACTTGATGGACTACCGGCATTGCCTAATGTTTGGAGGTATAGTCTTTTTTGATCGCTATCTCTTGCAGATTCAAGGCCTTTTTCAATATCAAAGATTAGGGCATTGGCTTGGCCAGGATCTTTTTTGCGCAGTTCGCCAGCCATGCTTCCAATGGCCAATGTAGCTGAATTGCGAACTGGACCAGGGTCTGGCGATCTATGAAGTTGCTGCATGAGTTGGATGCTGGCTTCTGTAGGCTCTTTGACTTGGGCTAAACAAGTGACAGCCATGAGCATGATTTCTTGGTTATCTTTTCGTTTTTCAATGATTTCGGCTAAGGCTTGCTGTGCTAATGGGTTTTGAACATCACTGAGTGCGCCTAAAATCGTTGCAATTGTATTGTCATAATCTTTTGTGTTGAGGAGTTCAGCAGTGATCGTGGCAATGCTTTCTGGATGTAGCTCAAACCATGCTCCAAGTAAGCGATACAGTTCATTCCGTCTATGCAAGTCTTCTTTTTGTCTCAATTCTCCGATTTCTTTTTGCAAATCTTGCCATGTTTTTGTGCCAATGATTCGCATTAATCGGCGTTTGCGAAATTCGGCTTCCCCTTCGATTTTCGCAGATGTTGTGGTATAAAATGTGCCTTTTTTAAGTTTTTCGGCCATGCTTTGTGCAATTTGGGGATCATTGATTTTGTCTCGATCCAGTTGAAACTGAATGCTGGTATCGCCTTTGGTCACAAATTCCAAAGCATAGTGTTCGGTTTGTTCATTCCAATGCAGAGTCTGGATAATGCCTTGGGCTGGATCAAATTGAATCATTCCTCTGCTGAGCAAAATTTTAGGTGGTTTTTCTCCGGGTTCAACAAGGTATTCGGTTTTTTGTTTGAAGATCACCACAGCATTGGATTTGGTGGATAAGCTGCCTTTATATCTTGCAGTGTAGCTACCATTCATGTCTTGTTCTTGGATTTGCCAATCGGACTTTTGTTCTGCAGGAAAGACCACTTGGGTATTGATGAGGAGACTTTTTATAGTATTGCGTAATTCAGGCGGGATTTCTTCTGGAAAAAACCATCGTTCGATTGTTCCATCATTGATAAAGCTAACATAGACTTCGGTTTCCAAAGCTTTACTCATTTGTTGAATGTACGTTTTATCTGCAGCACTGACTTGTAATTTGCTAGGCTTGAACACATAGCCAGCAAATATTTTGGGGCTTTTGACTTCGTAAATCTTTTGATGAAGTTTGCCACTAATTTCCATTTGCACGGTTTCTGCCACAGCTCTGTTCTTGATGATTTGCACTGTGGATATGTATGTGGCCTTAAAGATAAGGTAATCACCAGCTTGGTACTGATAACGCAACAGTGGGACTAATGTCTTAGGATCAGATGGTTGGGAAGTAGGCCCTGGCTCAACTGGCTTTTGAATGTCAACTGGTGAAGCAGGCCATACCAAAAAAATACCGGCTGCTATGGCACAAACAAGCGCCAGGCTAATAGATATCACCCGCATAGTTTGTTTCTGCATATTGTCCTCTCGGAGAAAAAAAAATGTCAAGCACCAAGATGGTGCGTTGACATTTTGAAATTAAAGTTACTATGGCAACGAAAAGCTATCTCAATTCAATGACTTTCTTTTCATCTAGCAAGGTCCAACCTTTTTTGAAACCTGGCCATTCAAACAAAGTCCATGAGTATTTCTTCCATCCGCCCCAAGGTTTGCGAATTGCTGCAAACACGGAAATCTTACCAGCAAGGGCTTCTAGGTTATCATGGATGTAAAGACCGAGTTCCAATAGGTTGACATCTGGAATAAAGGATACGCCTGCACGAATGATCAGTTGGTTATCCAAGAAAATGATTTCGCCTTCCACGCCTGCCTTAGCAATCCAAATATCCACGGCTGCTTCAGCTTTGCCATAAGTATTCAAGTGTGGAATCACAGAACCTTGGATGCCAAAACCATCATCTGTCAATCCGATATTTGCATTAAATCCAAGTGTACCACCAATCGTGCCTGTTACAGATACAGGAATTGGACCAATGAAAAATCTTTTTGTAACGCTATATTCTTTGCTCCAAGATTTTTCAATATAAAGTTTGAGATCAGATACATTGAACAGCGAAATGCCAAAAATCTTGCATGATGTATTGGCTGTTGGATGATCGCTGTTGTTGCTCATGTTCGCGTCGAATTCGACGACTTTGATATTCTTGGTAAAAAGATAACCACCAGCATAAAGATGGCCATGGAATGTGCGAGTGGCCAAATCGCCGGAAACTCTTGCAACAGCATCAATGTATGCAGAGAAAGTGCTCTTGATGCCCCATTCTTGATAGTAACTTTTTTCAATGGTGCTGCCGGCTTCACGAGAGCTGCTTTCACCGAGAGCAATGTCCATCTGACCTTGTTGCTGTAAGCTGTCTTGTTCTGCTAATGACATTGGAATCACATATTCCGAATCACTGACAGCATAAGCTCCATTGGTGATTTTGGTTTCAGCTTCAAAAGCTTCCAGATTTTGCCATACTTCGGCAGCAGTTAGGACTTGCACTGCACCTTCATTTTCAATATAAATCGTTGTATCTGGTGTTAATTCTTCTTGTGCAAAGGCCGAAAACCATACAAAGAAAAAAGCCAATGCAATGATTGTTTTTTTCATAGAAGATCTCCTACAAAAACTCTCTCAACTTGAGAGCTTGGAGTGATGCGTTCCCGCATTTAGATATTTTTTTGAAATTACAAAATAGCAAAATATATCTAAGATAACCTAGCAAAAAATATACCAATTACACAATAAAATTTATTCTATCATTAGTCTTTGATGTGTTTAGGGTTATAAATTTTTTTGTTGTTTGAGCAAAGTTTTTAAAACTGAGTGTTACAAAAAGGAACAAATAGCTTGCAATCCTTAACGAATACATTATAATCAAAGCTATCCAGAAATCAACTTTTTTTTTGTAAATTCTCTAACCGCGGACTGGCAGGCAACTGCCAGTTACGATACTTTTTTCTAAGTCTAACGGATTTTGGGGAGCCACTATGTCAGTTGACGACTCTTTGCGTCAGTTGACAACTCTTTACAAAACCTGCCTATGCCATACAGCCCAATATGTTGCTACTTTTTTTTCAACTGACAACAACTTGGGCAAATTCTCTAAAATTTCCATTGCTTTTGCAAAGGAGTTGTTTGATGACTCCAAGAGATAATACTTGGATTAGTTATGTGGTATATCCTCCCGGAAAGCAATTGGAGCTTTCAGTAGAGAAAGAGACCACCATTGGCCGAGAAAACTCCAATCACATTGTTCTTCCATCCAACGATGTCTCCCGATTTCATGCAAAAATCCGCTGGGAGAAACAAGGATTTGTGATTGAAGATTTACGTAGTTCCAATGGCACCATACTCAATGAAGAATATATCACAGTCGCAGAACTTCATCATGGAGATCGTATCTATATTGGTACATACGAGTTATTTTATTACGAATTTCGAGCGAAACCTGCGCCTGAGCCTGAAAAGGATACAGCAAGTCCAAAAGAAACTATCAAAATAACATTTCAGTCTTTCCGGGAAACTTTGCGACAATCTGCTCTACAAGGTGATCTTCGCTCTTTGACACTCTCCACGATTTTGCAAATTTTGAGTATGGAAAGTAAAAGCGGATGTTTGAATATTTACGCTCCCAATGAAAACGTATATATTTATTTTCAAAATGGGCTTGTGGTCCACTGTGATTTTGGAAAGCGTAAAGGAATTGCCGCATTTTTTGCGGCGATGAATTTAACTGAGGGAACATTTAATTTTAGCGATAATGTGCAGCCTACGTGTTCTACCATGCACAATGAAGTTGAGTTTTTACTGTTAGAATATGCAAGGCAAACAGATGAAAAAAAACGAACTTAAAATAATCAAAAGCTTGTTCATTTAGGCTAAATTTTATGAATGATTTCCCTAATTCTTTGGGCCATTTTATATTGAATCGTGAAATTGGACAAGGCGGAATGGGTGTTGTTTTTGAAGCAACAGATCAACGAAATGGAGCAACTATTGCGATTAAAATCCTTCGACAAAGCTTGGCACCTGATCCTGCTGCTGTCCTACGGTTCAATCGTGAAATCCAAATTTCGCAAGCATTATCTCATCGCAATATTATTCCAATTTTAGAAGTAGGAGAATGCAACGGAATTCATTATTATGTAATGCCTTTGGTGCAAGGAACAAGCCTGGCCCAAGTGTTACAAAGAGAACGCATCTCCATTCGTTTGGCTGTGAACATTGCTTTCCAGATTGCATTGGCTTTGAGCCATGCGCATCAACGCGGGGTCTTGCATCGAGATGTCAAACCAAGCAATATCATGATCACAGAAAAAGAGGTACTTCTCGCAGATTTTGGATTAGCCAGGCCAGAATGGGTCGCACATTTGACCGCAAGTGGCACGATCTTAGGCACTCCTACATACATGAGCCCTGAACAAATCCAAGGCTGCCGTTATTTAGATGGCCGCAGTGATATTTATTCATTGGGGATTTGTTTGTATGAAATGCTCACAGGAACCTTACCTTTTCAAGGTGAAAATTTAGCAGAATTGTTCCATAAAATTTTATATATTGAACCTATACCTCTGGATAAAATCATATCAAAAATTCCTAATATCCTAAGCTATATTGTTTTAAAATCTATTGCTAAAAATCCTGAGGAAAGATATCAAAATGCGGAAGAGATGGCTGAAGAATTGCGATGTTTTTTGCGTGAATTGCCCATTCAAAGTGCCTTGGATATCCGAAAAAAGTGGTATACACGTTTTCAACGAATGGTGCAACAGCATAAGCCCTTGCTTTTCTTTTTGACTGCCTTCCTGATCACGCTGACCGCCTGCTCTCTCTACCATAACTGGAAAAGAGATCAGATTATGCGTAAGATTTTATCTCAAAATAGTATACGTCCGCCTAATACATTATATTACATTCTTCCCAAAGTGGGAATTTTACCTAAAAAATTGCCACCTGGGACCGACACAGAAGCTCCAGACAAAAAAGATTAGAAAGGACACATTCATGATTCCTCTAATGAAAAACGCATTTTTTCATGAAGATGAAATTAGGCAGGCTTTAGCAGCATTCATTCTCAAAGCAAATCGTTTTAGCATGGACAGTCAATGCCAAGAGTTTGAAAAAGCATTTGCTGCGTGGCATGGAATGCGGGATGCTGTATTAGTCAACAGCGGCAGCAGCGCGAATCTAACAATGTTGCAAGCATTAAAAAATCTAGGATTGCTGCATGTTGGTGATAAAGTAGGATTTTCTGCACTCACTTGGGCCACGAATGTCATGCCCATCATTCAATTGCAGTTTGAACCGGTTCCTGTGGATTGCAACATTTCTACCTTGAATGTAATGGCTGAAAATTTGGAAGAGACATTGGCCCATACAAAATTGAAAGCTTTTTTTGCCACCAATACATTAGGGTTGGCAGGAGATCTAGATAAAATAAAAGCCGTATGCCACGATCGAGGGATCATATTCTTGGAAGACAATTGTGAAGCCTTGGGCACTGTGCTTTACAATGGACAAAAAACAGGAACATTTGGACTATTGGCTAGCTTTTCTTTCTTTGTGGCACATCATCTCTCGACCATTGAAGGTGGGATGATCTTGACCAATGATGAAGAGCTAGGAGAAATGTTACGTTTGGTGCGATCCAATGGTTGGGATCGAAATCTGCGTGTTGAGCAGCAACAAAAATGGCGCAAAAAATATAATATCCAAAGCGACTTGCTGGCAAAATACACATTCTATGACTTAGGATATAATTTTAAACCAACGGAGATCACTGGCTTTCTAGGGCTGCAACAAATGCCATTTTTATCAGAAAATATTCGTATTCGAGAAGCCAATTATCACAAACTCAAAAAAATTGTGCTTCAAAATATGGATTTAATTCCAACAGATGATGTGCATATTGCAACTATTTCCAGTTTTGCATTTCCTGTTATCTGCAAAAACAAGAATTTGCTTGGCTATTATTTAAAGCAATTTGCAAAAGCTGGGGTTGAAGTTCGGTCTGTCATTTCAGGGAATATACAAGCACAACCATTTTATAAAAAATATGTAGCTTCAGAATATCATTTGCCGAATGTCGCCTTTATCAATGATTGTGGATGTTATTTTGGGAATTATCCAGAATTGACAGATGCAGACTTGGAAACACTTAAAAATTGTTTAAGTGCTTGTTAATGGAAGAAAGTGCGGAATCTTATGAAAAAGTTTTGGATCTCGTTCTTTGATAATTGTATTTTGGTATGGATCATAGTAATGCTCGTAGCGGCTCCCATTGCAATTGGGGCCGTCGCCATTTGGGCCAAAGCAATTCTATTCATCTCGGCTATGATATGCTTATTGCTATGGGTGATGCGTGTCATGATGCAAGGTGAAATCGTGATTGCACGATCGCATCTCTGGGTGATACTCAGTTTGGTGCTTTTGATCATGTTCTTGCAACTTGTGCCATTTCCAAAAGCTTTGGTGGAGGGATTTAGCCCAAACACAGTGCAAGTTGTTTCCCAAATGAGAAATCAAGAAGCTGAGCAAAATACATTTAGTGTATATCCACTAAGTACGTTCCACGAAATCAATCGTTTCGTCATTCTTTTGCTTGTCCTTTTTCTCATCACCCAGACTGCCCGACATCGAAAGCCTATCCTAGGATTGACCATTGCCTTGATCCTTTCAGGGATATTTCAAGTCATCTATGGATTTTATGAACAATTCTCAACAACTCCACATATTTTTTGGAATGTCCGCTTAATCCCGGAGGCCATTGCCACAGGGACATTTCAAAACAAGAACAATTTTTGTGGTTTATTGGAAATGGTAGCTTTGCTATGCCTTGGCCTTGTGATTGCACGATATCGAGCAAATATAACCATCTTGGCTGCATTCAGCCGCCACGCAATGTTTCAAATTTTGGCTATCTTAAGTTGTATTATCTTATTTGCAGGGATATTTCTTTCGTTATCCAGAGGTGGGTTGGCCAGCTTTTGCGTTGGTCTTTTATTTTTGAGCGCTTTGCTATGTTTTTCTAGCAAAATGCGTAGGCGGACCTTATTGATCCTGGGTATGCTAGCACTGATGGTAGTTATGGCAGGCTATATTGGTTTAGAGCATACTATGCAAGCTTTGGAGCGGGCTACATCCATGCATGATCCATCCAGGCTAGAGTTAATCAAAAGTGGGTTCTCTTTAATTCAAGATTTTCCCCTCATGGGAACTGGTTGGGGAACATTTAAATATGTCTTTCGAATGTACCAGCCTGTTGGATTCCATGATCTGCGGGTTGACTATCTTCACAATGATTGGCTGCAGCTCGTTTGTGAATTGGGCATTCCCACTGCATGTCTTTTGATTTGGTGTATCATTCTATGTTTTGGTCGCACTTTCCTAAGTTTGCTAAAACGCGAAGATACTTTTTATAAATGGCTAGGATTAGGTGCATTAGCAGGGGTATTGGCTATGTTATGCCATAGCCTGGTAGATTTTAATTTACTCAAAATCACAGCCAATGGAATGATTTTTATGGCCCTTTGGGGCATTGCAATCAATTGTGGCCGCCATACAGAAGGAAGCAATTCCTCATCATCAGACAAAAGAAATTGGATCATTCCAATCCCTTATGCAGTGCTCAAAATTATGCTTGTGTGTGTAGTGGGTGTTGGCTTATTCTATTGGGCACAACCAATGGCTAAAGCAGGATTAGCCGATCTATACACTGGGCTTATCCAAGAAGGACGTGGCCAAGCACAAGAAGAAATCTATTTTTTCCTTCCAGTGCGTACTGCATCGCTGGAAGAATTGCAAAGTACATTTGATCAAGCCATTGAACTGGAGCCAGAAAATGCACGATATTGGCTAGAACGATCAATGCTGCGTATGGAAAAACTAGATCAATTTTTGACCACAGCCACCAGAGAAAAAATGCAAAAGCAACTTGGAATCAAGCTGCCTGCTGAAATTCCAGCACAATTTAGAAATGTAATGTTCCAAGTTTTGAGCCAAGTGATAGAAGAAAAGCAAACAGAAATCACAGCAATGTTCCAGGATGCCTTGCATGCAAGCGCTCAGGCGATTCACTTAGCACCTACAATGATGTATCATCAAAGCTATGGATTGGAAGTTTTATCGAAATATTTAGAACTTACTTTTCTATACAAAGGCTTGCCCATACCCACAGAATGGCAAATCAAGTTGCAAAAAGCCATCCAAAATAGTGAAAAAAGTGCACCCAATCGGCCAAAACTTTTATTTGCATTGGGTAAAGCCATTGCCCAATTTTTTGGTCAAGACCCTGCGTATGAAAAGGTTATGGCAGATTACTTCTATCGAGCATTGTACGGGAATGCAGAGTATGGTGAGCGAGTGTATTTGGTTCTGTTGGCATTGCAAAAAAATGACTTAATCCCTACGGTAACACCTAAGTTTTATCTGCATTATGAGAATTTGTATAACTTTTTCTGGAAACGACAAGATTATGACAAATGCTTGCAAATTTTAGCAGAAATGCCAAAATTGCCCGAAGTTTCACTTCTTTGGCAAGATCGCCCATTACCAAATCTGTTAGAACGACAATGGCAAATTATACAACGCACATCAACCATTTATATGATCCAAGGAAAATGGAAAGCATTGGCAAACTCTGCGCCGATTTATGCTGAAGTATTAGCAAAACGCTCAGCTCAAAAATTAGCCGATACGCGGAATTTGGAAGAAGATGGGATATTAGTGGAGGCTTTTGCTGAATATCAAACAATTTTAGCCGAAGATTGGAAAAATATTGAAGTTGCATTACAAATTGCAGATCTAGCGGCTTTGCCAGAACTTCAAGAAGTTTTGCCTCCAGGATATACACCTATGGATTACCTACGAGAGCTGCTGCTATGGCATGATTCCATCAGTCCTGAGGTAGCTCAGGAAATAGTGCGCTTAGCCACACAGGCAGTCCTTGAAGTAGATGATCGAGTCAACTTCATCCAAGCACTGGCATTTATCAAAAGTAACAAAGTACAAGATGGCTTGGAAATACTCCAAAAGATCACTCTTCAAGAAACTGAACTTGCGAATACATGGCGGCAATACCATCTAGTTTGGCAATTTATGGCTGTTGCATATCAAAAATTAGGGATGCCTAAACAAGCTCAAGAAGCGTGGAAAAAAGTTCTGAGCATTGTGCCAACCCATAGCATGGCCAACCGAGAACTTGCAAAACTCTCCAAAAAAACAAGCGGCAAACCAAGCGATTCAAGCACAAAACCAAGTGCCTCAACAAAGCCAAGTGAGACACGCAAGCCAGGAGAAACTGTCACCTCGACAAAGCCAAGTGAAACACGCAAGCCAGGAGAAACTGGCACCTCGACAAAGCCAGGTGCAACACGCAAGCCAGGCGAAACTGGGCCTCTAGCAAAGCCAGGCAAACTGCCTAAACCAGTAGGTATTGGCAAGCCAATTGAGGCAATTGATCCGCGCACGCCAGCGGCCAGTGAAGCTGATGTTTCCGCTAAACCAAAAAGCAAGCCAAAAGCAGTTGTACATCCTAATTTGGTGTTTGGAGGTAAGGTACGTTGGCAGACATACAGTATCACGGAAGATGAATTGACACTCTCTTGGGAATTTCTGGCTCCAATGTCACGTGGAACTGTTCTGCTCATCGAATTCTTAGATCCATATCACAATGTATTACAGCAACTCACTCCACAGTTAGAGCATAATCAACAAATATATCCGTTTGACTTTAGCAGACATGGAGAGGTCGTTCAACAGACACTTTCATTAGACGATCTTCCACCTGAATTTATATTACGGATTTCTTGGATTTCTCAAGAAAAATACCTCATCACCAATGTAGGAACCAATTCAGCATGGGCGGGAATTCAGAAATAACTTTGCAGATCAATGGACAGACGATCTCCACCACGCCTGGAACAAGCGTGTGGCAGGCTGCTGACGATGCAGGTATATTTATTCCAACATTATGTTTTCTGCCAGGGTTAGAGCCTTATACTTCCTGCATGATTTGCGTGGTGGAAGAACAAGTCAGCAATCGGCTCATTCCTGCTTGTTCCTGTCCAGCTCAGCCAGGAATGCAAATTTTGACTCATAGTCCTAAAGTGATAGAAGCTCGAACAGTGGCTTTAGAATTATTGCTTGCTGAGCATGTCGGAGATTGCTTTGGCCTATGCCAGCAGCTTTGTCCTAGCATGATGAACATTCCGCAAATGCTTCGACAGATTCAGATCCAAGACTTTGCAGGCGCAATCCGCACCATCAAACGTGACATTCCACTTCCAGCAGTGCTAGGCCGAATTTGCCCTGCACCTTGTGAGAAAGGATGCCGACGCAAACAACATGATGCGCCCATTGCGATCTGTGCATTAAAGCGGTTTGTGGCAGATTGGGATTTAGCTTCGGCATCTCCATACATCCCACCTCGATTGGCTCCCACGGGCAAACGAATTGCCATTGTGGGAGCTGGCCCAATGGGCCTGAGTACTGCATATTACCTAAGCCAGTATGGCCATGCTTGTGAAGTCTGGGATAATGAACCAGAGCCAGGCGGGAAACTTTGGGCAATTTCAGACGGCCGGCTGACCTCTCAGGTCATACGGGCCGAAGTTGCCTGTATCCAGGCTCTGGAAGTTCAATTCCATCAAAGAGTTTTTGTCGGCAAAGATATATCCTGGCAAGAACTAGCTCAAACATACGATGCTGTGGCGATTGCCATTGGGCAGGCTGATTTAAAATTCTTAGCAACCATGCCGTATGCAGCAGAAGCATTTCTGGATAACGCTGCAGAAATGTCATCACAAGCAACGTCTCAACCATCTGCACTCATTCATCCCAAAACATTGCAGATTGGAAAAAGCAATCTTTTTACTGGATGTGGTTCGAGCCATTCAAGCCGTATGGCCATTCGTGCGGTTGCTTCTGGCAAGCGCATGGCAGAAAATATCCATTCTTTTCTTCAACATACTCTGCTTTCCAATCCGGAAAGTTTTTTTTGCAGAGTAGGAACCTTGGGAAAAGATGAGTTGCAGACCCTTTTGAACCTGGCATCTCAGGCACCAAGAATTCTGTATTCTGCTGAAAAAGGCTATGGAGTCGAAGAAGCAATCGTAGAAAGCCAGAGATGCTTACACTGCGACTGTCGTAGCCTGGAGACATGTAAATTAAGAGCCTATGCTCTTGAATACCAAATCAAGCCAAAAGTATATACATTGCCAACAAGGCCAAAAATTTGGCAAATTCAAGATCATCCTGAGGCGATCTTAGAGCCAAACAAATGCATCCGCTGCGGTCTTTGTGTTCGAATGGCACAAAAACAGGGCGAATCCATTGGTCTAGCCTTGATTGGCAGAAGTGATCAATTACAGATTGCAGTCCCTTTTGAACATCCATTAACGCTTGGATTAACAAAAGCAACTTTAGCTTGTGCTAATGTGTGCCCTGTAGGCGCACTGCAACCCAAATCAAAACACGTAGCTCAGCAGAGAGCATTAGAAAATAGGGAGACTGTCGGATGACCAAATGTAATTTAGGAATGCTGATTTTGTCTGTTTCACTTTGCTTCACTGTTGCTTTTTTAGGGCAATTAGCCATGCCCAACCCAAAAACAAATCTTTGGTTCCAAGGCTTGATTAAGCCTAGTTTCTATCCTCCAGATTGGGTCTTTGGGCCAGTTTGGTCTGTATTGTATCTCATGATGGGAGTTGCTCTTTGGCTTGTATGGCGGCAAAAAGAGCATACCAGCATTCGATGGCCAGTCGTGGCTTTTTTTGTCCAACTAGCTGCCAACGGGGCTTGGACTCCACTTTTTTTTGGCTTGCAACAACCAGCCTTGGCATTGCTGGACATCGCCTTTTTATGGGCTATGATTCTATGGACACTCATTCTATTTTATCGAGTCAGCCGTGGTGCCGGCTTTTTATTGCTACCCTATTTTCTTTGGGTAAGCTTCGCTGTAGGCCTCAATGGATCTTTGGCCATGCTCAATGGGTATTTATAAAACCTATGCAAGTGCACTAAGTAGTTAATCAACTAAATTGATTGAAATAGGTATGATGTTAGTCATGGAAGACTTGCCCCATGCTAACCCAAACATGTGTGTTAGGGCGACCAACCGGTCGCCCTACAGGCGAATAACATGCGCAATCTTTTCTGTTATGCGTATGAACGATGATTTTACAAATAGCACATCAATCTTACCGCATGAAAAATAGGAAAATCAATGTGCTTTGGATAGTGGGAATTGCTAAGGCAATTAGGATGGTCCAATGGTCTAAATTCAAGCCTGCGGTCGCTAAGGTTAGGCAGGTAAGAACGAGAAGGCCGAGCCAGATGCAGCATTGGATTGTATAGGGACTAGGGGTGTATTGGGATTCAGGGGGAGAGTCCATTGGATTGCCTTTCTATCGAATGAGGTAAAAGAATGGGAAAAGGAATAGCCAGATCATGCTCACCCATTGCCAATATAGGCCAGCGTTTTTCAATGGAGTGTAATCGGCTGCATGGATTCGTTGGGGTGCTGGGTGATATTGAATTTTCAATAGAACTTGTTTGGTGGTAGCATCCAATTCGCTCGTCCATATTTTGTTGCCTTGGGAATCCAAGAAAGCGATTGTGCTTCCTTGGAATTGAGGGTTTTGAGAGATATCCCAATGATATTCTGCGCAGGGGCATCCCATCATATTTTTCCCTAGTGCCAGCAAAAGCATAATGCCTGCAAGGACATGCAATCCGTATAAGCCAGTCATTGTGTAGTAAATTCCATAAAACAAAATCACTCCATCTGCCTGAATCTGGAGCCATTCTGAATTCGGATATCTTCCAAGATCAATTTGGCTTGCCCATTCAAAATATTGAATGATCAGGAATGCAAAGCCCAAAGCAATCGTAAACCCTAAGAAAACCAGGCATAATTTTTGATTAGCCTGACGAATTGCAACCATGCTGAGTGACATGGTCAGGCTGCTGGTGAGCAAAATAAAGGTATTGATGGTGCCAAGGAGAAGGTAGATTGATTTAGAAGCATTTTGAAAATCATGAGCGTATTGATTTCTGAACATCGTGTAGAGTAAAAATAAGCCTGTCCATATCAAAAGCTCGACAAATATAAAAATACGAATGCCTATTTTGCCTCCTCTGTGCTCCTGATGTTGTTTGGGTAGTGCAAAAGGCGTATTCATTTTTATTTCCTTGTTTTATCTTTGGATGTTTTCTTGGGCGCTGCTGAATTGGACATACTGCTCCCAAAATTTGTTAGAATCAGAATAAAATTTGCGATTATTCTTTGGGAATCAATACACAACGGAACCCAAGGTCATTGAATTGGCTTTGTGGAAGATGTCCATAACGATACGCACAGCGTAGGTGCATTGGTTCCGATCCCCATGATCCTCCGCGGCAGGCTTTGAGCTTAGATTCCATAGCGCGGCTTGGTTCTGGGGAATAAGTATTTGCGCACCATTCCCAGACATTGCCGGCTAAATTGCTGCATAAATATGGAGAATCTCCTACGCCTGCAAAAGCCTGGATAGGCGCAAGTTTGGAGTATTGGTCTTCTGTTCCTTTATAGTTGGCACGGCAAAATGGTTCACTAACTGCTTCTTTTCCCCAAGGATAAGGCCGTTGTGGCAGTGGATTGGGGATGATGGAAATTAGGCTACTCTTGCTTTTCCATTGTGGAATCACAATCCCGCCTCGACTCGCTTTTTCCCATTGCTGCTCTGTAGGCAATGTTTTATTAAGCCATGCAGCATAGTTCATAGCTCCATACCAAGATACTTTGACCACAGGATATTGATTTGCGCCGGGTTTCACAACAAAGCTAGTTCCTCTTTGTTGGATGCCACAGGCTTCATTGCTAAGGTCTAGGAAGGAATTGCCGTCTGTATCTTGATTTCTGCCAATTGCATTCAGAAATTGGCAATATTGTTCATTGCTGACTTCATACCGATCTATATAGAACAATGGCTCTTCTTTTTGTTCTATCGGGGTCTCATCTTGGGCAGTTGTATCTGTGCTTGTCTCTGTTTCTTTGCCATAATAAAATGAGCCTTGTGGCACAGCTACCATGATGCTTTGATCTTGAGCATGCCGATATTGGCCTGGAACTTTATCTCGATGCAACAATGCAGGGATTTTTTCTCCAAACCAGCCAATACGGGCCTCATCTAGTGGGTGTTCGTCTGGAGGCTTTGGGAATGGTGTCGAAACTGTGCCAGGTTGTGTTGGAGGAATGCTTGTTTCGCTAGATGAATCCGGAATATGTTTGAGAGTAGGGCCAATCGCAGTTGTGCTTTCTCCCTCAGTTTTAGGCCGGAATGGCAATGGCTCTGGCTCTGTAATTGGCGGCTTTGTGGTCGTGGTATCTGGTGGCTTGGCTACAATATCCGGCGGCTTTGTTTCATCCGGTGGCTTTGTGGTCGTGGTATCTGGTGGCTTGGCTACAATATCCGGTGGCTTTGTTGCATCCGGCGGCTTTGTTTCATCCGGTGGCTTTGTGGTCGTGGTATCTGGTGGCTTGGCTACAATATCCGGCGGCTTTGTTGCATCCGGCGGCTTTGTTGCATCCGGTGGCTTTGTGGTCGTGGTATCTGGTGGCTTGGCTACAATATCCGGCGGCTTTGTGGTTTTAGATGGCAATTGTTTGAAAAAATTGGAGTTCAAGATAAATGTTTTCCAGCCAGCTTTGATGGGTCGCCAATCTTTGCTTTTGATGCTCCAGGTTTCATCTTTGAATGTGCCATACGTGGGAATGATGCGATACATCAGCATAATTTGTTTTTTCGCATCTCTTTTCAATTCCCCTAATAAAAGATAAGAAACCTTTTCTTTTTGCATCAGTGCTTTGCCTTTAGAAGAAAGCTGCACTTCAAATCGCTTTTGCCAAAATCCTTCTTGTGTAAGAAGCGGAATAATATTTGTCGTTTTAGGAAAAATGTAATCTTTGTTTGCCAATACTTGTTTTAATTCGCTAATCATTTCTTTGGCCAGTGCAGAATCTGCGGCTGGATTGTTGATATAAACGTAAATTCCAGCCGGTTCTGCTAAAAGGATTTGGCCGACTCCTATCAAATATAGCAAAAAGATGACTCTATAACCAAGGCACATATTGTTTTCCTTTCGTTTGATCATTTTAATTTGCTATTGTTTTCTTAAGCCTAGTAACTTGGGTAATGCAATGGGACGAACTTGGATCCATATCCATAAGCTAGCGCAAACTAAAAAAAGAGCAATGCTCACTAACTGTCCATCAGTAAAAGGTGTGTTCCAAAGTGGGCCAGTGTCTGTGCGCAAGAGTTCAATGCTGAAACGCGCTATGCTGTATAAAATTGCAAATGCAAGGAATACCTGCCCATCGTATTTTTTCTTCTGATACACCCATAGTAAAATCAGCAATAGGATAAATCCTTTAGCCGATGACATCAACTGGGTAGCATAGATAGGCTTGAAGATTTGTTGATATAGTTCAGGCGGGAGGTATTTTGGAAAATGTTGTAGTACCTTTTGCTTGCCATTAGGCTCTTTGAGCCAAGCATGAAGCTGAGTCGGTGCATGTTTGAGCCAAAGGTATTGCCAATTCACACCACGCAGGCTGACTTGTTGGCCAGGGATAGATTCAGGAGGGAATTGGATGCCCAAAATAGAATTAGGTGGGCAGACCGTTCCATAACAACATCCATTGAGAAAACAGCCAATTCGGGTAAATCCTAAACCTAAAGCCACACATAAGACTAACATATCAACCA
>JAKLHB010000449.1 GCA_022710345.1 Planctomycetota bacterium | reverse complement strand
ACAATTTTGGTCCTTACATTGTTCGTGATTCTGCTATTGTTTCTCGAAGGCAGCAGTCGCTTTGCTCATCATATTTTTGACATAGGTCCACAATATCAAACAGCAATGGATGCCGCAGATGCCTTGCAAGAGGTGCCGCAGCCATTGCCTGATAGTTTAATCCAAATTTTTGCCGACCATGGCTATCCATTGCCTAAAGAAATCAGAGTTCGGACGCAACGTGAAAATGCAGAATGGTGTATAGATGACCTTAGCACAGATCATTCATACAGCCTGACTAAAACATTGGATGGAACCCAAATAAACGTGCACATTCAAAGCCACATTGTGTTTGTTTTTATGGTGATAGATACCTTCATTTGTGCTATCTTTTTACTAGAATTTTTCTTGAAATGGAGCCTTTGCAAAGGCAAATGGCTCTATTTTAAGCGACATTGGCTCATTGATCTGCTACCTTCAATACCATTTGGATTTTTAGCCGGTAGGCTGGAAGTCTTAGATTATGCGCGTTCTGCTCGATTGTTTAGATTGTTGCGTTTACAAAGAATCATTCGATATGTCCGTTTGCTTCGGCCTTTAGTCCGTATTTTTCGTGTGGTTATGTTTTTAGCACGCGGGATGGATCGCCTGGTGCACCGCTATAATTCATGGCTAAACCGCAATATCGTATTTTTTAATCCTTCTACAGCAACAAGCGATACTTTAGAGCAACGACTCCAAAAACTGCGAGGTGATTGCTTATTTTATAGCAGAGACATCTTTCGCAAACTTCCTCTGTCAGAAGCCCGTCCTTTTATTCTGACATACGTAACAGGATTGCAGGCTCAATTAGCAAGGGTACCATGTCAACTAGCCTTTACTGAAAAGCCCAAGACAAATTCAGAATTGCTTATTGAAAATGTTATCCAAAATCTTTTACAACTTAGAGGCAGCGAAGTTGAAGAGATGCTGGGCCAAGATTTTTCAAACATGGTATATTATTATCTAGGATTTTTTGATGCACCTTTGATTCGCTGCATACCAGGAATTCGTAAAATTGTAGCATTGCATCGTGAGCTTGTACCGGCTGAATTCACAGCCAATCTAGGCCGACTTTTAGGCCGAATACTACAAAAAATATTAGCAATCATTTATTGGTTTAGCGATTTATACGGCATTGTGACTGGCCCTAAGCTTCTGGATCGTGTGGCAAAAACACTCATTGATTCATTTAAACAACCTGCTAAAAAACTATTGACGATCGGTGGGATATTTGTGCTTACCAACCTTTTGCTGAGCACCTTGCCCTGGCCTATTTTGCACAAAGTTGTTCTCATTCTCAATCGTTATGTAGGTTGGCCTTTATTTTTGATTGGCGGTATTTGCTCTATTCCATTAACCTTGGGATGGTGGCTCAAAAATTTAGCAGGCGAAGCAACAGATTTTTATGATAAAACAGTTGAAGCCCAATTTATCAACTTGCTCAAAGAAATCAAATGGAAACGCAGTGCTGATGATCTCGAAATGCTCTATGACCGAGTGATTGAACCAGAATTAGCCATGTACGCTAACTCGACAGATGATAAAGCAAAAATGCTGGCATCGCTGAGCAATAAACTGCATGATTGGGCTAAAGAAAGTACTTCTGATCCAGCCCACGAAGAGGCATACGGTAAACTAGAACGAGAAATTCTGCTGCTCTATCGAGATTATCTAGATGGCGCGATTTTGCATGCCAGAGATGCTAAGACCACGAAGCAATTTTTAGGCAATCTTACTTTGAGCAATATCAGGGCAAAGCGTCTGGCATATACACGCAAAGATTTCAAAAAACTAGAGTGCCTTGACCTAGATAAACCTAGAATTTTCAGTGGCCCATACCTATGGTTTAGCTTGATCACAGACAGCATCAGCCACCACACTGCCCAACTGATTATAGAATATAACCAATATGCACTTTCGAAAGACCAAATCGAAATTGAATCCGAAGACATGAAACAACGCTATGCAGAATGGCTCCAACGGAGGCTACAGCATGGCCAAACTCAAGAAAATGCACAACAAAAAATGCCAGAGCATAAACTGGACAGTATCCCCATGTATACGACAACCCAATTTACAGCCTTGCATTTTCTTTCTGCCAATCCAAGCCGAGATGAACATATTCGATTGACATTTGGACAAGAGCTTTACAATGCTTTCATAGAAGACCGTAGGAATTTAATTCGCACGATCTTTGGGTCATATCCCTTGCCTGAGCTTCCTAGACACCGCCGCACAGTCAATATGTACCAATTCTATCAGGAAAACATGGCCAATGGCAAAGTGTTTTTGCTGCCTTTTAAAATTATAGGCAAAGTATTTGGAATTTTGTGGATTTTAGTCCATTGGATATACGAAAAAGTCGTAGAAATTTTAAATCCCCTGGCTAAAACAGAACCCAAACAGCCGCCTTTGGTTGATTTTGAAATTGCTTGGAGAAAAATTCAACGCATGCGCAGACCTATCTACCTAGCGGCTATGGAGCTTAGAAGCCAATATGATTTTGAATATCTTGGCTTTCCATTGTCCCAAATCTTGGGCAATCCAGGTAGTCCACTTTCCCAGCCTTTGTTTGAAAAAGACCTCAAAACCATCGCGGCTTTGGATAAAGAATGCGATGCCTTTTATGAACTCCAGCACCTGCGTAAGATTCAACTCCATGAATTTCAATTAGTTCTTCATGAAAATTGGTGGCATGGCCATGATTTTGCAACCTATTTAGCCCAAAGCAACCCTCAAATTCAAAACCGTAAACCCGAAATTTTACGCGCTACAGCCATTGCTTATACGGTGGATTATCAAAAATTAAGGACATTGATCACTGGGTATCAATTTTGGAAAGCGACGATGCTCGCCAGGATACAAGCCGATAGCACCACGCCTGCTCTCGAAGGTTTCAGTTCGCCTACTCTATTTCAGCGCATTTCTTTATTCTATCAAGATATACGAAATACACTACACCATCAAGATTGGGAGCGCCAGGCATTTGAACAAACCTGGGCAGAAATTGGGTTTGAAAAATATAGCCCTGCTCAGAAAGAAACAGCCTGGAATCTATACTGGCAAAATCGTCATATCTTGCAAACCACACTTCGTTTATTCCATGAACAACATGGCTTGAGCACTATTTATCAAATTTTGGACAATATTTTGCACAACCCTAGCACCTGGACCGAAGAACTAACAATCATCCGCACCATCCAGACATTAGCCGTGATGGATATCCAAAATTACCAACGCCATGTATTAGAATTAGGCGCATATCAAAAGTAGGTAGGTATGATGTTAGTCATGGAAGGCTCTCGCCCCCATGCTAACCCAAACCGTACGGGCCAC
>JAKLHB010000448.1 GCA_022710345.1 Planctomycetota bacterium | reverse complement strand
AACAAAACGAAGATCACGAAGCTTTTGGCTTTGTAGCCATTCTGCGCAGGCAAAGAGATTTTCCATACTTCGATGCCGATATTGTGCACCAAATAAGTTTGGCGTTTGACAGAAATGGCATGCATAAGGGCAGCCACGTGTGATTTCTAAGGGGCCAATGGCCCCCATTTTTTTTGAAAATGGGGCATAATGGTCCAGGTTAATCCAATGCCTAGGCTCTGTGCAATGCATTTCCCCATTCTGCAAAAATGCAATGCCTTGGACCTGCTGCCACGGTGTATTTTCAATTTCATGACGTAGGAGCTCTACTAAAGTAGCTTCTCCTTCATGAAGTACCACCAGATCAAAACCAAGCATCAACGTGCTTTCTGGCTCTCCTGTAGGATGTGGCCCACCTGCTATGCAAAAAACACTCTTGCCAAAACGTGCTCTGATTTCCTGCATCAAAATTTGTATTTCCAAGCACTGGGAAGTAAAAAAAGAAAATCCAACCACAACTTTGCGATGTTTGGAAATAATTTGAGGAAGTTCTTGGAATAGTTCACTCGAGGTTCGAAGAAGATAAATCGGCATCGCTTCAAATTCTGGAATATCTAATGCCCCTAAGAGCGCATTAAATCCATGACGATTTAAGTGTTGGTAATATACCACCAACGCCAGATCGGATTTCATTTTGGGGCAACCTCATAGAAATAGTATGCGAGGATTCCTTGTGAAATAGCTTGAGCAACTGCTTGGCGAGACATTGGATCCATAATCCAAAGAAAATCTTGTGGATTGGAAATAAAGCATGTTTCTATGAGTACGCTCGGTATTTTGGTGCGATGAATGATTTGGAATCCACTCTTGCGTATCCTACGATCGCGCAATGGTAAGCCTTTTTTCATAGAATAGTGAATGTATTGGCCCAGCTTATAACTTTGCAAATATCGTGGTTCTTGAGTATTTCGGCTAATCCAAATCTCAAATCCTTGTGCAGTAGCCGTAGCTACACTATTGAGATGCACAGATACCAAGCAATGGGCACTCACGCTTTCCGCCTTCTGAATTCGTTCATCCAGCGAAATATAGGCATCTCTATCCCTGGTAAGAATTACTGTAATTCCATATTTTTGAAGCAGTTCACGCAGACGAAATACAATATCTAAGGTTAAATTTTTTTCTTGCTGGGTTTGATCTTGTGAAATTGCCCCAGGATCACGGCCACCATGGCCTGCATCTAAGATAACCGTAAAATTTATGATTGGCTTTTGTGGAATTGTCCATGCAGTGGAATCCCATACTTTTTCGCTAGGTGCAACAAGTACATCAGGCTTGTCTTGCAAAACGGTTTTAAGCTTGTTATAAAAAGATATGGGCACATAAATTTCACGAGTATTGAGGTAGGCAGGAAATTCCATTGCAACTGCCTCACCTTGTACCCAAGCGATATTACTGTTGGGTTCAATACTCACGTGGCATTCACCTTGTTCCAAGACAGCTTTTTTTTGGCTTGGAACCCATAGCACGCGCATACCTAAATTTTCTGCAATAGATGAAAGAGAGATAGCGTTGGGTTGGCTAATGACTTCCTCTTTCTTAGGCGTACTACAACTGATCAATCCCATACAAAGCAAAAGCAATACGATAGAATAGGCAAACTTGTTCACATTTATTCCTCAGGTTTAGGTTCAGCATTAGCAGGTTTAGGTTCAGCATTAGTATCTGATTTAGGATGTGTAGAAATACGTTTTAAAAATGGTACAAGCCCAACATTAGGATGCACAGGATATGCCATGATCGCAACTTTTTTGGATTCTGGAATTGTTTTTACCAATTCATCTGTATGATGCACCACAATATCTGGCTGTATTTTTTGCATGAGCAAAAGCACTTGTTCAGGAGTGGTCAACACAATAGTATCCACAGCAGCTAACCCTGCTAGTATTTGAGAACGTTCTTTGCTATCTAAGCCTGGTATAATCTCGCTTTGCTCGTACAAACCTACGACTAGAAAATCTCCACAGCTTTTGCAGTGCTCCAAGAATCGGACTTGTTCTAGGGTATTGACTTCAAATCCACCCCACGTGAAAACTACTAGTTTACCATGATGCCGCTGCTCTTCTACACAAGAAATGGCTTGCTCGACAGGCATAATTTTGTCTAAATAATGTGCCACACCTGGGGCCATTTTTTTTGCAAGCTCATCTGGATACACAACTTTGATGCCAAGTTTGCCCACTACAATGCCTGCAGCCGTATTAGCCATTGTCACTGCATTTTTCCATGGATGACCAGCAGCCAGCATTAAGCTCATGACAGAAAGCACAGTATCTCCTGCGCCAACCACATCAAAAACTTCCTGGGCTTGAGCTTCCATATAAAAATCATCTTCATTTCTAGCAACCAGATACATGCCTTCTGCCCCTAAGGTGATCAGCATACCCCCAAGTTGCAAATCTTCGAGCAATTGCTCCCCAGCTCTGGCAATATCTTTTTTATTGCGCAATGTGATCCCTGTCACTCCTTCGGTTTCAGAACGATTTGCAGAGAGCACATACGCACCTCGATATCTCGACCAATCCTTGCCTTTTGGGCCTACCATGACTTTTTTTTCATGTTTGCAGGCTAGCTCGATAATCTGCATGCAGAATTGCTCTGGCAACATCCCCTTGGCATAATCTGAGATCACCACAGCTTGAAAATGGTCAATCTCTTGTTCAAGAGAGGCTAAAAATTTAGCTTGAAGTTCTATTGAAAGAGGAATCCGCTTTTCACGATCTGTACGTAATAGATGATGTCCTTGCGCAATAAGCCTTGTTTTCAACGTAGTAGGCCGACCAGCATCAGTTACCACACCAGTGATGTCTATTCCAGCCTCTTTTGCCAATTTTAAAAGAATTCGGCCTGCTGTATCATTTCCAACAACACCCATCAAAGAGATTTTGGCTTCTAGTTTTGCCATATTATGGGCAACATTTGCTGCACCACCCAAACGAAATTCATCTCGTTCAAAATCGAAAACTTGAATAGGAGCTTCGGGAGAAATGCGAGTCACACTTCCAAAAGTATATTGATCTAAAATCAAATCCCCAATCACCAAAATCTGGCATTTTGAAAATGATTGAAGCACTTCATGGATACGACTTACCATAACTTTGTTTACCTTATTTACTGGTACAGCCAATCTTACTTAGGTTTAATCAAACTTGCATAAACGTATTTCATGACAGACCAGCACGTTAATCATTAAAACAACCAATTATGCAATGAGCAACATAAAGCACAATTTTAGCTAAAATTATATCTATTTCACCCAAGTTGCTAGGTCGTGTTTGCAAACTTGATGCAATAAAATAAAGGATTAGATATAATATCTACCTCTGAAATGTAATATTTTC
>JAKLHB010000447.1:1912-3416 GCA_022710345.1 Planctomycetota bacterium | reverse complement strand
CTTATCGTGTCCTGACGGGACACAGGAAAACCTGGCATTCTATCAAAGAGAACTTTTATTTCCAAGCGAATTTTTTTGATTGATACAGATTAAGGATCTTTTTTTAGTATATTCTAGCACAACAAGTTAGAATTTCCGAAAATTCGCCTAAAGGGGCATATATGAATGAAGTGAACCATCCTCATGATGTTTTTTTCAAGGACACGATGAGCAAATTGGAAAATGCACGGAGTTTTTTGAAAGAGTATCTCCCTCGGGACCTTTTGGAAATCATCGACTTAAAAAAATTGAGTTTGGAGAAAGATAGTTTCATTGATGAAAAATTAAAGGAATTTTTTTCAGATTTGCTCTATAAAGTCCAGATACAAGGACAGGAAGGTTACGTATATATTTTAATGGAGCATAAAAGCACGCCAGCACCACAAGTTGCATTGCAATTGCTGGAATATATGGTAAGATGTTGGAGAGCAAAAGCAGATGCCAAAGAACGCTTGCCAGTGATCATTCCATTGGTATTGTATCATGGCGAAGCGAAATGGAATATCTCCCAGCAATTTGCTGCATTGATTGCTCAACATGATGCAAGGCTCTCCAAATATATTCCAGATTTTCACTACCTCCTACACGATGTTTCCAGTTGTGAAGAAGACAATATCCGAGGAATCACTCAATTGAAGGTCTTTTTGTGGCTACTCAAATACATCCGAAATCCTATACTAGAAATCAAGCTGAGACAGATATTTCAAATCTTTTCTAAAGATTATGATTCTAAGTATATGGGTACAATAGTCTTGTATTTGTACTATGGAGCAGAGCTTCCTATAGAAAAATTGGTTCAAATTTCTAAAGAAAGCCTTTCACAAGGAGAAAACGATATGGTTAGCACAGCACAGCAATTGATTCAAAAGGGCATTCAACAAGGACGACAAGAAGGCATTCAACAAGGACGACAAGAAGGCATTCAACAAGAACGGCAGCAAGCGATTGAACAAGGGTTGAAAGCAAAATTTGGCCCAGGTGGCTTAAAGTTGATGCCTAAGATTCAGAAGATTCAGAATTTAGAAACATTAAAGCAGGTCATGGACCTGCTATGGAAATGCCCAGATTTAGCAATGTTCCAACAAGATTTAGCAACATTGCTTGCAGAAGATAAATAAACGGATTGGCCTATCTCATTTGTAGAAAAGATGCCACAGCATGATTTTGCTTTCCCAAACGAAAAAAAGGCTATGCTCGCAACATAGCCTTTTTCTAGCTCTAAGGCTTTTTTCTAATTCTGTGGTTGATTGCATACATCTGCTGAATCATAAACTTTCATTGTTGTTCCTGGTTTGGCTTGTAGAATCGCATTCACAAGCGCGGGCCATGATGCCTGGTGATGGAATCTGACCAGGGCATAGCGCCTGGTGATGGCTTTTTCTCGCCTGGCCTCTTCCTCTGGATCATAGTAGCGATGCGCATAGCCATTGCATTCCAGAACCAGCATCAATTTTTCTACAAAGAA
>JAKLHB010000447.1:0-1902 GCA_022710345.1 Planctomycetota bacterium | reverse complement strand
AAAGGCTATGCTCGCAACATAGCCTTTTTCTAGCTCTAAGGCTTTTTTCTAATTCTGTGGTTGATTGCATACATCTGGTGAAGTTTTGTTTATCTCCCAAAGATGTTCTATTTCTCCTCTTTAAAAGGATTGACGATTTTCAAGACTCCTTCTACCTCTAAACCATCGTGCATGTCTTCTGAATACAGAATCTTACACGTGCTCCGCAAAGCGGCAGAGACAATAAGCCCATCCCAAAAAGAAAACTGGTACACTTTCCTCAAAATACATGCTTCTTTCATCAGCTTTTTATCTAATTCGACCACCTCATATTTCCTATAGAAGCTTGCAATTAGCTTCATTGCCTTTTCTTCAGAGAATTGGCTTTTGTCTCCTTTTTTGAAAATGTTGGCAAGCACCTCATTGATAATTTGTGTGCTAACCACCACCTCATTCTTTTTAAGCAAGCTTTTTGCTATCTCTTTTTTCTTTTGATCTTGTGAGATAAAGCCATAAAGAAAGACATTAGTATCTACAAAACAACGCAACGACTTACTTTCTTTCATGGGCTTCCTCTCTGGTCAAAGGTTTGAATCCCTTTATTTGCAGAGGATTTTTGAGGAGTTCTTCAATCATATCGTCTTCTTCAGGAGAAAGATGTTCTTCTTCCTCCACATCTAAAACTTGACAGATGACCCGTCGCTTACCGTCTATATCTATTGCCAGGCGATTACCTACAGAAGCTTTCTGCAAGGCATCTTTGAGATTGGCTAAAGAAATTACATTGCCAGACATACTTTGCTCCTTCAATAGAAATTATCTCATGTTAGTAATAACAACATAAATTGTAAATTCAAAGATGTGCTTTCCGCTAGAGAATTTTTGTAAAATCCCTTTTCGACAAACGCTGTGGCATACGCACGAATGATGGTTTCAATATCCATGGTAGTATAAACCACAATATTTCTGCCATAATAACGACTTTTGGGAGCAGCTACTTCTACTAAGTTTTCCACCATGATATAATCTTTATCTGTAAAGGACTTAAGAGAAATTGGAGGCCACTTTTCCACCATGATCCGAAATGTAACATGGTCCATATCTAACAAATTCGTCGTGCCTCTTTCACTCAAAACAGAGGTATTGTCATCCAAGATATACCCATCACAAACAATCCCTGGAATCAACTCCACTTGCCCATAATCTAAGGCTTTTCGTTCAGACATTGGATTCTCCTTCCATGAAAAAGAAGACGATTGGAATCAATCTATGATGATACAACTGCCATAGATTTTGTTAATGCTTTTGGATTTGGATTTATTTAGGCGTAATAAATCCAACAGAACATTGCGAACCAGTATCTGTAACTTCAATATTTTTCGAATATTATGCCCATAAAAAAATAGGGCGATGTTCGCTAGGCTACTAACCGTCCTATTTTGTCACACTGCCCACCGTGATAGCAATGTGGGTTGGCAGGCTTGAGGGCCGTTTTATTTTTGCGGGCTTTGGGTTAGGGCGACAACGCGAAATCCAAGGTAGCTAACTGGGAAGCTGGGTTCCCAGCGGTAGCGGTATGTAGTGCGGCAGAAGTAGGCGGGGTCGTTCCAAGAGCCGCCTCGAAGGACACGGTTGGAGCCGGTGCTGGGGCCAGATGGGTTGGTGACACTGGTGCTGGTGTATTCGGCTTCCAAATCAAAGCACCATTCGCAGACGTTTCCCAACATATCGTATAGGCCATACGCATTGGGGGGAAATTTGGCAACGATGGTTGTGCCGGCTTCCAGGGTTTCCCATTGTTGTGCGAATCCAAAATTGGTCCATTCGTCAATTGTAATCAGTTCTTGCTTAGCCCAATAAGATGCACTATTGCAGTAGCTTAGGTCAAATCCTGGCCCCCAATAATATGGGGTTTGGGTGCCG
>JAKLHB010000446.1 GCA_022710345.1 Planctomycetota bacterium | reverse complement strand
TATGCGCATATTGCGGCGTAGGCTGCGAGTTAGAAATTAGCGTTAATGCCAAAAGTGGCAAGATTGCTAATATTACCACGAATTATGAAAGCCCGACATCCCTCAATAAAGGGAGATCGTGTGTAAAGGGAAGATTTTCTTGGCAGTTTGTCCATAGTGAAGAACGCCTGAAACACCCATTGATTCGCGAAGAAGGTGTTTTGCGTGAAGCCACTTGGGAAGAAGCATTACAGTATACTGCAAAAAAGTTGTTGGAAATCAAGCAAACTAGCGGACCAGATTCATTGGGAATTTTTTCTTCGGCTCGTTGCACCAATGAGGAAAATTATCTCATCCAACGATTCGCACGCCAAGTTTTAGGCACCAACAACGTAGATCATTGTGCCCACCTCTGACACAGCGCAACTGTAGAGGGTCTCGTGGAGACTCTAGGAAGTGGCGCAATGACGAATGATTTTGTTTCGATTCAATCTGCTGATGTCATGTTGGTGATTGGCTCGAATACAACAGAAAGCCACCCTGTGATTGGTTCCTTTATCAAGGAGCGCAAAGAACGAGGCGGCAAATTGATTGTATGCGATCCTCGCCAAATCGAAATGTCAAAACATGCAGATATTGCAATTCAGCAACGCAGTGGAACAGATATAGCTCTTCTCAATGGTATGATGCATGTCATCATCCAAGAAGGTTTGTATAATGCTCAGTTTGTTGCAGAACGAGTGGAAAATTTCGATGCTCTCAAAGAACTGGTTGCTCAATACACACCAGAAAAAGTGAGCGAGATCACTGGTGTACCTGCATCTTTGATCATAGAAGCAGCTCGTTTATATGCCAAAGGCCCTAATTCAGCTATTTTCTATACCATGGGCATTACGCAACATATATGCGGCACAAGCAATGTTCGCAGCATTGCTAACCTTGCCTTGATTTGTGGCATGTTTGGCCGTCCTGGCACAGGAGTCAATCCTTTACGTGGGCAAAACAATGTCCAGGGTGCCTGCGATATGGGCTGTGTCCCAACATGGGTCCCTGGTTACCAACGTCATCATGTACCTGAAGTACAGGCTAAGGTCAGAGAAATATGGGGCCATGAATTGCCCATGTCTCCTGGCAAAACTGTAGTCCGTATGACTGATGCTGCCGAAGCTGGACAAATCAAAGCATTATACATCATTGGTGAAAACCCAATGGTGAGTGATCCAAATACAAACCACGTTCGCAGAGCCTTGCATAATCTAGATTTCTTAGTTGTGCAAGATATTTTCCTCACAGAAACTGCTCAACTTGCGGATGTTGTCTTTCCTGCTGCATGCTGGGTAGAAAAAGATGGCACATTTACCAACACGTGCCGTGCAGTGCAACGTGTACGTAAAGTGGTACAAGCACCTGGTGAGGCTAAACCAGATTGGCAAATCCTCACACTACTAGCTCAACACTGTGGAACAAACTGGACATATCAATCTGCAGAAGAGATATTCCAAGAAATTTGCCGCTTTGTCCCAAGTTATCATGGAATTACCTATGCCAAGTTAGACAACGCCCCAATCCATTGGCCGTGCCCAACAGAAGATCATCCAGGCACACCGATTCTGCACACAACAAAGTTCCCACGCGCTAGTGGCAAAGCGAAAGTAGTGCCTTGTGAATGGCAAAAGCCGCATGAATGGCCAGATCAAGAATTTCCGTATCTGGGAATCACTGGTCGTATCCTTTATCATTATCACAGCGGCAGCATGACACGACGCAGTGCTCCAAAAGACTTTATACCTGAGTTATTCATTGAAATTTCCCCAGAAGATGCAACACAACTTCAGGTCACACCAACCAGTATGATCAAGGTAACTTCCAGACGCGGCAGTATTGAAGGCAAAGTCAAAATCACTGAACGTGTGCCTAAACAAGCTATTTTTATCCCATTCCATTTCTCAGAAGCACCAGCGAATGCCCTAACTGCTTCGCAGATTGATCCAGTTTCAGAAACACCTGCCTATAAAATTAATGCTGTAAAAATTGAAAAAATCAGTTAATTCTGGTTGATATAAATGAACCCGGCGCAAATTCTTTGTGCCGGTTTTTTTTCAGCGCTTCCACTTTATAAACACCTTGGGTATCATTTGCGAAAAGCTTAGTAATTCTAATGCACGAAAGTAAATTTTGGATGAAAAAAGACCTCGTTCTCCTGATAGATGCCTTGCAAGGAATTCCGTCGTTGCCTGACTCCTCGCTTGATTTAGTCATTGCAGATCCTCCTTATGGCTTGGGAAAAGACTATGGAAATGACTCGGATAAGAAAACAGCAAAAGATTTTTTAGATTGGATGGAGAAGTGGCTCTTGCTGATGATCCCTAAGCTCAAGGATTCTGGCAGCCTCTATATTTTCACAACATGGCGTTACAGCCCTGAAATCTTTGTATTTCTCAAACAACAAATGCTGATGATCAATGAAATCATTTGGGATCGTAAAGTGCCAAGCATGGGAGGTACGACGCGAAAATATTCATCTGTGCATGACACCATTGGATTTTTTGCAAAAACAAAAAAATATTATTTTGATCTCGATTCCATTCGCATTCCGTATGATGCAAAAACAAAAAAAGCACGCACTCGATCCATCTTTGTTGGCCAGAAATGGCTTGAGCTTGGATATAACCCTAAAGATGTCTGGTCAATTTCAAGATTGCATCGCCTTCATGCCGAGCGCTTTGACCATCCCACACAAAAGCCCCTGGAAATCATCGAACGTATGGTCAAAGCAAGTTGCCCACCAAATGGAATAGTCCTTGATCCATTTGCTGGAGCAGGGACTACAGTGGAAGCGTGCATCCGCAATAAACGCCATTATATTGCCTTTGAGATCAACAAACAATATTTCGACATTATTCAGAAACGTGTCCTAAAAGCCAAAGCTGAGTCGCAATCCGTGTTTCCATTTAAAACATGAAGAACCGCGGATTCACGAATTCACACTTTAAAACATGAAACCGCAACTTTACACAAATTTGATTGGCTAGGTATTGTTCAAAAATCTTTGTCCTATCCGCTAGCATACGATTTTTCTAATGTTGCACCAATGCGATAGCGAGAATCCATGTCTGTACGGTTTGGGTTAGCATGGGAGAGCCTTCCATGACTAACATCATACCTACAACATTTTTTTGAAAGGTTAGTAGCTATGAAAGTGTTATTATTTTTGATGTTGGTATTTTTTTGCTATGTGACGATGGCTGCGTGCCAGGATGGAAAAGTCACAGGGGTAGTGAAGAAAAAATTGACATTGGATGATGTGTTGTCTTTCAAAAGCATTGATGAAAAAACAGAAGACGAAATTTGGGACCAGATTGTGCGGTGTGGAGCAGATATAGCGGACACGAAAGCAAGCTACCAACAGTTGCGTGCAGAAGGGTTTAGCTTTAGTTT
>JAKLHB010000445.1 GCA_022710345.1 Planctomycetota bacterium | reverse complement strand
GTGGTGGAAGTCAAAGATCGGCAGGAAAAAACGAACCTGGCCCAAGTCGTGCACTTTATCCAAAGCCTTACAGCCTTACAGCGGGTTTATGGCCTGACGCATGTCTATGCCGTGTTCCATTCCTGCGCCGGATTCTACAAAAACGCCCAAAAAGAATTGATGAAGCACAATATTTTTGTGGCCGAGTGCGAACAAAAAGAGGCATAAGGATAGCATGCCGCAATGCGAGCATGCTATGCGACTGCATTGCTTATGGTATATGCGTGCAGGCAACCGGCTGGTCGCCCTACACCCGAATACCATGATCAAGCCTTGATATTATGAGTATCTGGTATGATCATCAAAATTGAAAAAGGATAGCATCATGTTGGAAAGATTAAGTCAAGAGCAACCATTGGCCAAAAGAATCCTGTGGAAATTGGCCAAAACAGCGTTGAAAAAAATCCCGGTAGTAGGGCCGATTTATGAGCTGGTGGATGAGACGGTGCTGAAGAGCATGGCAGAGATGCATCAGGACCAGGTAAATCGGATGGTGGAATTGATGTATAGTATGAAGGTATAATTTCCTTTGATTTGTTCCATCATGTTGTCATTCCACCATTAGGAGATTTTCAATGTCGAAAAAAGTCTTCCCAAATCCAACGCAGAAAATCCACCAATACCAAAAAACAAACGCAGCCTAAAACCAAAAAAGCAGCTACGCAAAGCTTTGGTGATTGGGAAGCAATATCTCTTGTTCTTAAACTAAAATCCACAATGATTTGCATTTCTAAAAAACAGACTTGAATATTGAATATGAGAATTGTGGCGATACCATCGACACAATTGCCAATTGTGTCGACACTGCTTCAATGACTGTTGTTGCATTGAGATAAAACAAAGGAGATGGCTTGGGAAAAAAATTACAAATTATAGGCACTTTAGAAGATTACGAAGAGATTCTAAAAGATGTGCGTAGCCTTTTGGAAAAGGCAAATATTCAAGCCTATAAAGCTTTGGATACCTTGCGTGTTCAGACTTATTGGCAGATGGGCGAACGTATTGCTCGAAGTGAATTTTGTCACAAAGAACGTGCTGATTATGGAAATCGTGTTGTTGAAAAGCTTTCCAAAGATTTAGGGTTTCAGAAACGATTGATTTATCGCATTGTCCAATTTTATAAAACTTATCCTTTTGTATCTTCGCTTACTAAAGAACTAAGTTGGTCTCATTATCAAGAATTAATTGTGCTAGATGATCCTGAAGAAAGAAAATTTTATGAAATCCAAATAATACAAAATCATTGGAGTGTACATCAACTACGTCAAGAAATCCAAAAACGGCTGTATCAAAGACAAATAAAAGAAAGTCAAATTCCGATTCTAGCTCCGCTACCATTACAACCACTGCAGCCAGAACAATTGGTAAAGTCTAGCTACAATTTTGAATTTGCCGATCTTCCTGAAGGATATAGCGAGCGGGATTTGGAAGAATGCTTGATGAAGAATGTTGCAAAATTACTTTTAGAATTTGGCCATGATTTTTCACTTACAGGGCATCAACGTAAAATTGTGATAGACCAACAAATCCATGCTGTTGATATTGAATTTTATCACCGAGGCATTCCCTGTATTCTTTTGGTGGACTTAAAAATTGGAAGTTTCAAGAGCGAATACGTAGGGCAAATGAACAAATATCTCAATTACTACCGCGAAAATAAGATGTATCCATGGGAGAAACCTCCAATAGGAATTATTATTTGCGAGTATAAAGGACAAGAAGAAGTCCATTATGCTTTAGGCTGTTTGCAGAACAAAATTTTTGTCGCAGAATACAAGACTAAGTTGCCTAGCGAACAAGAAATGCAAGAAAGATTACAACAAATACGGCAGCCCAATTGAGTGCCTGAAATTTCAAATGTTTTAGAAAAGTTCAGAAATAAGTCGCGTTGATTGATGAGCATGGATCGGCATTAATAACAAGTTGATTGAAAAAGGATAGCACGATGTTGGAAAGATTAAGTCAAGAGCAACCATTGGCCAAAAGAATCTTGTGGAAATTGGCCAAGACAGCGTTGAAAAAAATCCCGGTAGTAGGGCCGATTTATGAACTGGTGGATGAGACGGTGCTGAAGAGCATAGCAGAGATGCATCAGGACCAGGTAAATCGGATGGTGGAATTGATGTACAGCAGGTTTGAAAGTCTAACGCAGGAGCTGGAATCCAGTGCTAGTACAGATGAAGAATTAGAAAAAGCCTTGCAAAGTCCGGGCATTCAAAAGGTCATGGATCAATTTTGCCAGGACATGCAGGATAAGCAGCATAACTTGGAAGCCTTGTTCAAAACAGTAAAGACAGAACTGGCAGAGCAACGGATCCATATCCAAAATCTCATAGAAAAAGTAGCAGAATTGTCAAAGGCAGTGGATGTGCATATCAACCTGGAGCATGTCATACCGGGCATATTGCATCGGATCCAGCAGCAAGGGCAATGCAGGGATGTGTATGAGATATTGGAAACCATCACAGAATCGAGTGGCCAGGGGACATTATACAGGGCAGTGCACAAAGGAAGGAAAGATCAAAAGCCCATTGTGCTCAAAGTCCTGAAGCAAAGTCAGGCAGGCGATCCCAAAGCAGCGCAGAGATTTTTGCTCGAAGGATTTTTGGCTTCGCAACTGGTGCATCCCAATATTGTGCGGGTGTATGACTATGGCGTGTTTTGGAAAACGCAGGAATATTTCATTGAAATGGAAAATTTGGGAAATGTAAATCTGAGGCAATGGTCAAAAAAGAATGCGTACAATGGAATGAACCTGGAAGAGTACGTTAGCCTAATCTTGCAGGGAATCCAGGGGATTGCGTACATCCATAGCAAAAACCTGGTGCATCGAGACATCAAGCCGTCGAATTTTATGGTGTCAGGAGACATATTGAAATTGATAGACTTTGGCACAATAAAGTGCCTAGACATTGCGGAATACGCAGGGAACCAATGGACGCTGACCAGAGCCAAAGACCTGATCGGGACACCGGAATACATGAGTCCAGAGCAATTTGACCCCAAGTATGGAAAAATCAGCCCATTGACAGACGTGTATGGATTGGGGATTAGTTTGTACAAATTATTCACAGGCCGGCTGCCGTATGAAGAAGAAACATTGCATAACTATGGAAAAGCGCACATAGAAACAGTGCCGATAGCGCCAGTGGAATATCAGCCTCAAATCCCAGCATGGCTGAATGGCTTAATTTTGGGAATGATAGCCAAACAACCAGAAGGTCGTCCGAATTTAAGTACAGTGCAGGAATGCCTGGAACAAAGCCAGGCTACATCGCTGGAACGAACCACAGAAGAGATCGAGCAAAGGCTGGTGGAATCGTTCAAAAAAGGCTTATCCAAGGACATGGAAAAGGAGATCAAGGGCCAATTGATGAGC
>JAKLHB010000444.1 GCA_022710345.1 Planctomycetota bacterium | reverse complement strand
CTCAGTTCATTCACGGTGAGTGATGCGTATGTTGGTGCATTGGCACTGGATCATGCAGATGGAACATTGTGGATGGCAGCGACCGGAAGTAATACAACTCTGAAGCAATATTCTAAACAAGGCACATTCTTGAGCTCTGCCAACTATAGTTTCCCAGGAGCGGTCTATGGTGCTGAATTTGCTTATGTAGTCCCTGAACCAGCAAGTTTTTGCTTGCTAGCTTTAGCCTTGTTGCTGAGTTTTAAATATCGCTTGTCCAAGAAGTAAGCAAAAGAGGCATTTGGCAGCGATTGTTGCTAAATGCCTTTTCATTCCAAAGGATTTTTTATGCTTGAATTACTGGATGTATATAAAAAATTAGGTGAAAAAGAAGTACTGCGTGGTGTTAGTTTTCACGTAAAACAAGGCGAAACGTATGTTATTATTGGAAGAAGCGGCACTGGCAAAAGTGTTACTTTAAAAAATATCGTTGGTTTATTACGCCCAGATCGAGGAAGCATCAAAGTGATGGGGCAGGATGTCCATGCATTATCAGAAAAGCAATTCTATGAATTGCGCAAAAATATGGGGGTTCTTTTTCAAAATGGAGCTTTGATCAATTGGCTCACAGTCGGTGAAAACGTTGCTTTGCCATTGGTTGAGCATGAACAAATGGATCCAACGCAGATCAAAGAAATAGTCCGAGAAAGACTTGCGCTTGTGAATTTAGATCATGTAGAACATTTGATGCCTGCTTCTCTTTCGGGCGGTATGAAAAAACGTGTGGCTTTAGCACGGGCAATTGTCCGTGATCCTAAAATTATTTTATATGACGAACCCACAAGCGGCTTAGATCCAGTGATGAGTAACCAAATCAATGAATTGATTCTTTCTTTGCAGCAAAAACTTCATGTAACTTCGATTTGCGTCACTCATGATATGGCCTCTGCATACATGGTTGGGAATCGCATTGGAATGCTCTATGAAGGCCGCATCATTGCTGAAGGAACACCTGCAGAAATTCAGGCCTCTGATAATCCTTATGTCCAGCAATTCATCCATGGTCGGACCACTGGCCCATTAACAGAAGTAATCAACGATAGTATGGCCTCTAGTGTATAGAATGCTAATTTCTTCAAACTCTAAGCTCTGGTTGGAGATATGGTATGCAAAATGTTTTTGACATTCTGAAGCTTGGTGAACCTGCAATTCTCTCGCCGTATTCGCCGGCTAAACATGAAATCACAACACCTGTTGAATATTTTGTTTCGGATTCTCATCGTATCTTGAACAATATTGAAGTTGATCTTAGCCAGCCCTCACCATCTGTACCATTGGAAAATTTGGAAATGATGGAATTGGCTGGACCACGGCAAAAAATTTTTTTTGACCCAACCAAAATACGTGCTGGCATTGTGACTTGTGGTGGACTTTGTCCAGGGTTGAACAATGTGATCCGTTCTGTTGTGATGTCGCTTTGGTATATCTATGGCACTCGAACGATTTTTGGGATTCGAAATGGACTCAAAGGCTTTCTCAAAGAATATGGATTTCCACCACTCCAACTTACGCCAGATGATGTGGACAACATCCATAGCCAAGGTGGCACCATGCTAGGATCATCGCGTGGTGGTCGGGATCGAATCTTAGATATCGCTAATTGTATCATGAACATGAAATTGGACATGCTGTTCATTATAGGCGGCGATGGAACACAGCGTGCAGCATTGGCCATCTCTAAGGAATTGCGTGAACGTCAGCAAAAAATTGCAGTGGTGGGAATACCCAAAACAATTGACAATGACCTTAGTTTTGTTGAGAAATCATTTGGCTTTGAAACCGCTGTTGCAAAGGCTGTTGAAGCATTAGCGGCTGCTCATACAGAAGCCTTGGATGCCATTAATGGAATGACAGTGGTGAAAGTCATGGGACGAGAATCTGGATTTATCGCTTGTCACGCAACCTTGGCTTCGAATGATGTTAACTTTACATTGATTCCAGAAATACCTTTTGATCTGCAAGGGCCCAATGGTTTTTTGACTCACCTGGAACGACGGCTGATGAGCCGCAAGCATGCGTTAATTCTGGTCGCAGAAGGTGCTGGGCAAGAGCATATGCCAGTTTCTGCTGAAACAGATGAATCAGGGAATAAAAAACTTCCAGATGTTGGAAATTTCTTGGTCAAAGAAATCAAAAAATATTTTAGCTCAAAGCCTTATGAAGTCAATGTTAAATATATTGATCCTAGTTATATCATTCGTGCTGCTCCGGCGAATCCGAATGATTCTATCTATTGCTACCGCTTAGGCAATATGGCTGTGCATGCTGCTATGTCTGGACGTACAGAAGTATTGATCAGCCGGTTGCATCATCAATTTATCCATGTCCCGATTTCCTTAGCCGTGTCCCGTCGCAATGTTGTTGATATCCACGACCCGCTTTGGAGAGATGTGGTGCAAGCTACGGGCCAGCCAATGAGCATGAAAAATTCAGCGGTTTCAGAATCCCGCATTCTATGATCTACGATGGTTTTGCTAGTTTTCTGGATATTGAAAAAAAACGGCGTGAAACCTTGCGATGCGGGTTTCACGCCGTTTAGTTTATAAAAAGGAATGCAGAATTACAGATTGAAAAAATTCTCAATATAACGAATTTTTGGGAGCCAATATACTATATGTACCAAGATTATGATGATACGATTGTTGCAATCGCAACGCCTATGGGAATTGGAGCGTTGCATATTATTCGAGTGAGTGGTAAGGAAGCCATTCAGATTGTGGATCGTGTGTTTCAAGGGCGCAAGAAACTTGCAAAGGTTCCATCGCATACGATTCATTATGGCAAGATTATAGGCCCCAATCAAGAGATCGTGGATGATGCACTTGTGTCTGTATTTTTGAAGCCGCATTCTTATACAGGTGAGGATAGCTGTGAGATCAGCACGCATGGCAGCCCATTCATTGCGCAAAAAGTAGTCGCAAGTCTGCTGCAGCAAGGTGAACATGTGCGCGTGGCCATGCCTGGCGAGTTTACAAAACGTGCATTTTTAAATGGCCGGATTGACCTTGCACAAGCCGAAGCTGTGGTGGATGTGATCGCGGCTTCTACAGAAGCTGCGTTGCGCGGGGCCAGGAATCAGTTGGATGGTGCATTATCCAGCAAGGTATCGGATTTGCGGAAGCAGTTGACAGAAGCCTTGGTTTGGATTGAGCTGGATTTGGATTTTTCAGACCAGGATGTGCCATTTTTACGAGCGCAAGAATTGATGCAGCGGGTTCAGGCAATTACACGGGAATTGGACCAGCTTCTGGCAACGTATGCTTTTGGCAGAATCATTCGTGATGGCGTGAATGTGGCTTTGATCGGCAAGCCAAATGTGGGAAAATCTTCTGTGCTCAATTTCTTGCTTAAAGAGCAACGCGCCATTGTTAGCCCAATTCCAGGCACA
>JAKLHB010000443.1 GCA_022710345.1 Planctomycetota bacterium | reverse complement strand
CTGCTGAAAAAGGCAAAAAAATCACCTGTTTGCGATGTGGGGCCATCAATTCTATCACCGCAGATAATTGCCAAAATTGTAAGTACCCGCTCAGACCCACTGAAGGACATGCAAAAGCAAGTATAGGGACGAATACCCCAGACCCCAATATGCTGCCTAAGCCTATGCCTATTTTAGCACTACGAAGGCCAAAACCGCCGCCTGCTATCAACAAAGCAAGCATAACGCCGCCACGTATGATTACCCTTGAGTCAAAAAAGAAAAGCAGGATGATATCCATTGTGTCATTCTGGTTAATTGGAACATTTTTGATGCCTGTAGTTTTGTTTCCTGCTTTTCAAGCTGGACCATTTATTTGGGATATTCTGGCCGGTGGGCTTGCAAGCTTTGGGCTCCTATATCGTCGAGGCGGGCTAATAGGGGGGTTGTGTTTTGCGATGGCAGCTAGTCTAGCCGGTTTAGGTAGATGGCTGACATTTGGGCTACCAGAAAATTTTTATTATAGTCCAATATTGTGGGTTGGGCTAAGTTTAGCATTTTTATTAGGAATGAATTTAGGATTTATATCCTTGCTACTTCGTTCAGAAAATCAAGAAAATTGATCTTAGAAAGTAAGTGTGACTATGCTGTATCAAAAGCTCAAAGAAAAAATTGAGGCTCACCAATCAATCATAGGCATTATGGGACTAGGATATGTTGGTTTGCCCCTTGGATTGAGTTTCTGTGAAGAAAAATATCATGTTGTAGGTTTTGACATTGATGCAGAAAAAGTGCAAAAACTCATGGCAAAACAAAGCTATATTGCCCACATTCCGTCAAAATGGATTGGTGATATGGTGCAAAGTGGCTATTTCAAAGCTACTACAGATTTTGCACAACTGGCTAATGTGGATATCATTATCATTTGCGTGCCTACGCCGCTTGGATTCCACCATGAACCAGACATGAGTTACATTGAATCTGCATCACATAAGATTCGCCCTTACTTAAAGAAAGGACAATTGGTAATACTAGAGTCCACCAGCTATCCTGGGACCACAGATGAGGTGACGAAACCCATTCTGGAACAAAGTGGGCTGAAAACGCCTCAAGATTTCTTCTTAGCCTTCTCGCCAGAACGAGAAGACCCTGGAAATAAGGAGTTCACCACTCGAAAAATTCCCAAAGTGGTTGGAGCCAATGATCCAGAAAGCCGTGATTTGGCTGTTTCCATTTTTTCTAAAATTCTCAAAGCCATCCCTGTCTCCAATAGTAAGACGGCTGAGGCAGTCAAAATCACAGAAAATATTTTCCGATGCATCAACATAGCATTGGTGAATGAATTGAAGATGATCTATCAGAAAATGGGAATTGATGTTTGGGAAGTTATTGAAGCTGCAAAAACAAAGCCATTTGGATTCATGCCATTTTATCCAGGACCTGGTTTAGGCGGCCATTGTATTCCCATTGATCCTTTCTATCTTACCTGGAAAGCCAAAGAGTTTGGCTATCCTACTCGATTTATTGAACTGGCAGGCGAAATCAATACAGATATGCCACGTTATGTGCTGCATCGTTTGATGGAAGAATTTAACCTACGAAAACAAAGCCTGAATGGCTCCAAGGTTTTGATGATAGGTGTGGCCTATAAGCGCGATGTGGATGATTTCAGGGAAAGCCCTGCATTCCCATTGTACGAACTTTTGATAGGAGCAAAAGCTCAAGTAGATTACTATGATCCTTTTGTCCTAGAAGTCCCGCAGGCCCATGAAACAGGCAGCATGATTGGCAAAAAGAGTATTGCCTGGGATTTGAAGAAATTTGCTGAGTATGATGTTATTGTTATTGTCACTGACCATACAAAGCTAGATTATCAAGGTCTAGTGCAATCCGCAAAATTAGTGCTAGACACACGCAATGGAACCAGAAATGTAGTGGGTGATTGCCGTAAGAAAATTACTTTTGCATAATTTCTCTTATCAAGAGCGCTATGCATGCATGCGTAGCGCTTTTCTTATTTAGGACAGGCGATGCCTGGAGATAACAAGATATCCGAAAGTTTAGTTATGGAAATCA
The DNA here is from genome assembly GCA_022710345.1 of Planctomycetota bacterium. Classification (GTDB taxonomy): domain Bacteria; phylum Planctomycetota; class Uabimicrobiia; order Uabimicrobiales; family JABWCH01; genus JAKLHB01. Next base: position 1,381 of record JAKLHB010000443.1, on the reverse strand, counting down.
TTCAACTTACAGCTCAAAATAAATTTCAAATCATCCAAAAAGCAGTGGCGGTCCTTCAAAATCAAGGATTAGTGGTTTACCCTACAGAGACATGCTATGGTGTGGGAGTCAACAGTACTGATCCGGGTGCCGTTGAGAAAGTTTTGCAGTATAAATCCAAGCGTATGGACAAAGCACTTTCCATCGCAGTTTCAACTAAAGAAATGGCGGAGCAATACGCTATTTTTAACGAGACTGCACATAATATTTTTGACAATTATTTGCCAGGGCCAATTACTGTGGTTGTCCAAGGACGCAATAAAGTAGCGCCTGGTGTGCAATCTTTAGCAGGCACAATTGGAATTCGATGGCCTGATTATCCCTTGATCTTGGAAATTATCCAAGCATTTGGCAAGCCCATCACAGCCACATCAGCGAATATGTCTTATAAAAAAACTCCCTATAGTGTGGCAGATATTTTAGACAATATTTCGGAAAGGCAACGAGATTTATTAAGCCTTATCATTGATGCAGGCGACTTGCCCAAACGCAAAACAAGTACAGTGATTGATACCACACTGGAAGGCATCCATATCTTGCGCGAAGGAGATATTACTTTTAAAGATTGCAAGGTCATTATTTCTAACTCTGAAAATGAAACAGAGCAATTAGCAAAACAAATCTTGCAAGAAGTACGATTGTTGTTGAGCAAGAAATTAATTGTCATTGAGTTGTATGGAGATCTAGGGGCTGGCAAGACATACTTTAGCAAGTTTTTTATTCGTCACTTAGGCATACAAGCAATGGTGGTCTCCCCAACCTTTACTTTGTGCAATGAATACGAGCTAAATGCTGGAACAAAAATCTACCATATAGATGCTTATCGAATGTACCAACCCGAAGAAGTGGATGATTTGGCTCCAGAGCGCATGTTTGCAGGGCCAAATATTGTGTTAATTGAATGGGCCAATAAAGTTTCGAAGTACATAGCCCCCTACCTAAATCACGCAGTGCTCATCAAGCTCAAACTTGAGCATCTGGGCCCAACAAGTAGAAAGATCCAATATACCATTAGTGGGATTGAACAGTAATTGCACCTACAATATGACAAAAAGAAAGCCCGCCTTCGCTGCTAGATGAAAATGCAGATGATGGCGGGTTTTTTAGCCAATCAACATAATAAAGATCAATCGGGTTCAATCAAAAATCCAGATTCATTACCCTTTTTTTTGTCTTCTTCTCCTTCTGGAGCATCGGGCGAAATTTGAATTCCTTCGGAAAGTGCATCGGGTTCTGCCTGTGGGGTGTCTTGTTTGGCTGGGGCTTCTTCTTCTTGTTGGATGGCTTTTTTCTGTTCTTCTTCAAATTTTTGGGCAGCTTCACCTAAGAATTTGGTCAAGGT
>JAKLHB010000442.1 GCA_022710345.1 Planctomycetota bacterium | reverse complement strand
TAGATGTCAATTCTGGGAAATACACAGATGAAGAAGACATTGAGGAAACTGCGGTCAAAATCAATCTAGAAGCAGCAGAAGAAATTGCCCGGCAACTCAGATTACGCGATTTAGGCGGGGTCATTATTTGCGATTTCATTGACATGAAAGAATTGAAGAATCGTAGAAGTGTGGAACGTAGATTCCGAGATTCTTTGCGCAAAGATCGAGCACGAAACCGCGTTGGCAGAATTAGCCAATTCGGTATTATTGAAATGACCCGTCAACGACTTGGCCCATCTCTCAAAACATACACCCATAACGTATGCAGCCATTGTAATGGACAAGGCTGGATCAAAAGCATTGAAACCATGTCGCTTTTGATTATGCGCAAAATCAAATTGGGTGCACTTTCTGGCAAAGTCAAAAAAGTAACTGTTGCAGCACATCCTGATATTGCTTCTGATCTCACTAATCAAAAACGGAAGGCACTACATGCTCTGGAAGAGCAAACCAACACCGAAATCGTGATTACTCCTTACCCCAATTTTGAAATCGAAAAATATATCGTTGAGTATTTTGGTAGCGATAACCAATTATTATCTCTGTAGAATCAACCACTCGGCAGACAATTGCTCAAGCATTGTCTGTCGTTTTTTTTCTAGCAAGGTGATTGTATGTCCGAAAGCCCTATGGTACAGCAATATCGTCGAGTCAAGGCCCAGCATCAAAGCGCAATTCTTTTTTTTCGCATGGGTGATTTTTATGAAATGTTTTATGAAGATGCAGAAATTGGGTCTCAAGTTTTGGGCATTGTTCTCACGGCACGCAATAAAGGTGAAAATTCCATGCCCATGGCTGGGATTCCTGCAAAAGCCATTGATACCTATTTAACCAAACTTCTGTCAAAAGGCTATAAGGTCGCTATATGCGAACAACTCACTGACCCTCGTGAATCCTCTGGATTGGTAGATCGAGATGTGATTCGCATCATCACGCCTGGCACACTCACAGAAGAAGGCGTTTTAGAGGCAAAGCATAACAACTACCTTCTTTCCATACACCTTGGGGCTAAGCAAATTGGGCTAGCTTGGGCAGATATTTCCACAGGCCAGTTTATGATCCATGAGGTCCCTAAACAATATCTTAGCGATGAAATCGCACGGATTGCGCCTGCAGAATGCCTTTTAGCAGAAGAATCCAGGGACGCATTGGTTGGCATCACACACGATACCTGTACCCTAGAAAAATGCCTCCAACTCCAGCATATTGCCATAACCGTCAAACCAAAATGGTATTTTCATCCTGTTACGGGCAAAGAAACATTAGAACGCCACTTTCAGCCAGGAGCTTTGGAAAGCTTTGAAACATTAAAATTAGAAAATGCTTGCGCAGCAGCCGGCGCATTGCTTTTATATGTCCAAGAAACACAAAAAACACAACTGAGCAATTTTGAACGTATTGAATTATACAACAGCAATGAAACTATGTTCTTGGACCAAGCCACCCGCCATTGCTTGGAAATTCAAAGAAATATGAAAGAAGGCGGCAGGCAAGGCACATTTTTAGCAATGCTAGACCGCACGTGTACCTCCATGGGCGCTCGCCTTTTAACAGCCTGGACATCCGCTCCACTGAAAGAATGCAGCAAAATTCAGGCTCGGCAAGTTAGTATTCAAGAATTGCTCCAGCATAAAGAAAGCTTAACAAAAATCCGCAACCATTTGGAAGGTGTTCAGGACATCGAACGGTTATGTTCTAAGATTGCGTATCAACGCGCAAATGCAAAAGATTTGTTGGCATTGAAAAATTCATTATTCTTAGTGCCCCAGCTTCTACAATTGATCCAGACCTACACCTCACCTCTGATTCAGCAAATCAGTCAAGAATGCATTGCTATGGATCAAATTGCAGAGCTTCTGGAAAGAGCCATTCAACCTGATCCCAAGCCATCCATCAAAGAAGGCGGGATCATCAAAGACGGCTACCATCCTCAGTTAGACGAATTACGGCAGTTGCAGACCTCTGGTACTCAGTGGATGCAGACTTTTGAACGCAAAGAAATCGAGCGCACTGGCATTCCCACGCTCAAAGTTGGCTACACTTCAGTTTTTGGCTACTATATTGAAATCACGCACGCTCATGGCCATAAAGTGCCTCAAAATTATATCCGCAAGCAAACCTTAAAAAATGCAGAACGTTATATCACCGCGGAGCTCAAAGAATATGAAGACAAGGTACTCTCGGCTGAAGAAAAAATCAAGGCACTAGAGTATCACCTATTTATTGAAGTGCGAGATCAAATTGCAAAAGCACTAGATGGCTTGCAAAAGCTAGGACAAGCTATTGCGCGCCTCGATGTTCTATGCAACCTAGCCCACATCGCCATACAACGCGATTACGTATGCCCAGAGATGTACGAAGGCACAGAAACATGGATCCAGCAAGGCCGGCATCCAGTGCTTGACGTTGAAAACAAAAGCTTTGTCCCGAATGACCTCAAGATGGGTCCAGGCGCTGAGATTGCAATCATCACAGGCCCGAATATGGCCGGAAAATCAACCTACATCCGTCAAGCAGCACTCCTTATTCTGATGGCCCAAATCGGGTCATTCATCCCAGCCAAAAAAGCAAAGATTGGCATTGCAGACCGCATTTTTACCAGAATCGGAGCAGGAGATGAAATTGTGCAAGGCAGAAGCACATTTATGGTAGAAATGGTAGAAACCGCAAGCATTCTTCATAACGCGACAAGCCAAAGCTTCATTGTCTTAGACGAAATTGGTCGAGGAACCAGCACCTTTGATGGAATCTCCCTGGCCTGGGCCATCATGGAATATATCCAAAAGAAAATTGGAGCACGCACCCTGTTTGCAACCCATTATCATGAAATTGCAGAACTCGCCGAAGTTTTTCCCAATGCCCAAAACTACAATGTCGCTATCCAAGAACGCGGCGAAGACATCACATTTCTATACAAAATTGTGCCCGGCAGTGCAGACAAAAGCTATGGTATCCATGTCGCAAAATTAGCCGGTATCCCAAAAGAAGTTCTCAAACGCAGCCGAGAAATCCTTTCCAACCTTCAACAACATGCTGTGGATTTCCAAACCTATACCAAAGGCTGCTTCCACCAAATGCAGCAGAATAGCACTGTGAATACTAACCTCTTTACTTTGGTTGGCGAAGAAATCATCAATACCTTACAGCATGTTGATCTCGATAACCTCACGCCCTTAGAGGCATTCGAGTTCCTAAAAAAGATTCAGGCTGAGGCAAAAAAGCTATAGCCCAGCGCTATAACAATCGCCTTGCGCTAAGGCTTTCAACATTGCGATTCATAATATCATGATAAAGGCATCGAAGATGCTATTAGGTAAGTAGTGAAAATAAACTCAGCAGACATACAAACCATAAAAAGTAAGGATAAGCAAGTAGCAAAGTTTTGAAAATGGCTAAAAATAAG
>JAKLHB010000441.1 GCA_022710345.1 Planctomycetota bacterium | reverse complement strand
GATAGAATGCCAGGTTTTCCGGTGTCCCTTCAGGACACGATAAGAGTCGACATAACCTGGGGTTAAAAAAAACAGGCTTTATTCCCAAACCGCTTCGCGGCAAAAAACTTTGCTGCAGTGCAATCTTATACGAGAGTTCTCATTTTTGTGTTTGTTCCGAAGATTCTCGGCTTGGCAATTGAATTTTAGGATTTTTAGGATTTCGGCGATATAGGATAATCACGTTGCCTAAAATACCACAAAGATATGAATCTGTTTTTTCTGCTAATTCTACTGCACAAAGTTCTCGATCTTCTGGTCGCTCCAAGCGAATTTTAATTAATTCTTCGCGTTCTAAAAACTGTTTTGTCATTATAATAATATTGTCGTTGATTTGTGAGATTCGAAATGCTGGTTTAAAATGATGCGCTTTGCTTCGGAGATATTTTTGTTGGTACCCTGGCAAAGTATGTGTGGTGACATCTGCAAGTCTCATGCATTGCATCCTTTAGCTACATCCATAATCCACCATTAGGTGAAAAGACTTGGCCTGTGATATACCCGGCTTCCTTGGTGGCTAAGTAGGCTACTATGCCTGCTACATCTTCGGGCTTGCCAAATTGTTGTTTAGGTATGTAGGCTAAAATTTTTTCTTTGAGTTCAGGATCAAGATTGCTGCTCATTTCAGTTTGAATATAGCCTGGAGCCACCACATTCGCGGTAATGTCGGTTTTGGCAAATTCACGGGCAAAAGTCTTTGTCATGGCAATAATGCCAGCTTTGCTGGCGCTATAGCTAGCCTGGCCAGCATTGCCCATCATTCCTGCTACAGAAGAGATGGTGATGACCCGGCCATATCGTTTTTTGAGCATCATTTTGCTACCATATTTTAAGCATAAAAATGTGCCCAACAAATTCGTACGGATCACTGCGTCAAAATCTGCAGCCGACATTCTCATCAATGCTTGATCTTTGGTCATTCCTGCATTGCAAACTAAGATGTCCAAACTTTCCCATTTTTGTTGAATTTGCTGAAACATGGCCACAACTTGAGATTCTTCAGCAATATTGGCTTGAATGGCCAATGCTTCTCTTCCTAAACTTTCTATTTTTTGAAGGACTTCATTGGCAGCAGTTTGATTTTGCTGATAACCAATGGCCACCTTAGCGCCTAACTGGGCCAATTGCAAAGCAATCGCTGCACCAATACCTCTGGAACCACCTGTGACTAAAGCAATTTGGTTGATTAATGGCATCTCCATGATCGTTTTTCCCAAAAAATTCAATGATGCCCAAAATTATAAAATTTACCAATTTCTCAAAATTGGCTTACCTTTAAAATAAAGATAACTACCATAAATTTTTTTCTTTTAACAACAGGTTGTGCAGAAATCTATTCAATGTATTGTTTTTTCCAAAACGGTTTCGACAACGAGCTGTGTTGAAAAGAAAAAACACGATAGTATGGTAGTTGATAAAATCAATTAAGATTTCTATTGGAGATGAGCGGATTTGAACCGCCGACCTCTGCCGTGCGAAAGCAGCGCTCTCCCAACTGAGCTACATCCCCCAGAGGATGAAATCATGGGCTGGAGAGGGTTTGAACCTCTGACTTCTACCGTGTGAAAGTAGCACTCTCCCGCTGAGTTACCAGCCCTTCATTTTGAAGTAGATATATTATAGCATAGTTTTTCTTAAAAGCAAGCATTTTTTTGAAAAAAAAATTTTTTTCTTGAAAAAAAAAGATTTATTTGGCACGATTGCTAGACAAATTCCCTTTCTATAAGGTATAATACCTTAATTATAAATTAGTTGCATTGATGAAGTTTGACCGCCTCTTGGCAAGCAATTCTTTTTTAATAGCACGAGAAAGAGTTATGGAATTATGGAATTTTATTCAAATGAATATCAACAGAGATCATCTAGATACTTTTCCACAGTCATCAAAAGTTTGATGATTGTGAATATTGCTGTGTATTTAGTCCAAGCATTTTTCAGCCTTGTTTCTCCATCTTTATATCGTAGCATCATGCAATATTTTGGATTATGGCCAAACCAGGTGATTGAACATTTTTGGCTTTGGCAATTGATCACTTGTGCATTTTTGCATGATGTGCGCAATGTTTTTCACCTATTGTTTAATCTGCTAACATTGTACTTCTTTGGTAATTTGGTGGAGCAACATTACGGCCCTAAACGGTTCTTATTTTTTTACTTATGCTGTGCTGCTTTTGCTTCGGGTGTCTTTACACTATTTCATTATTTTCTGGGGCCGATTGCTTATGCAATTGGGGCATCAGGGGCTATTATGGGAGTTTTAGTCATCAGTGCTTGCCTTGCACCAGAGGCCATGGTCTATTTGTATTTTCTATTTCCTATACGGCTTAAAACTCTCATTTGGATATTGATAGCCTTAGACTTATATATGGTGCTCCAACCTTATGGAGGTGTTGCTGCAGCAGGCCATTTAGGTGGTGCATTGTTTGGATATTTATACTATCGCTCAGGCCGTTTATATGATCTTGCTAGCGCACGTGTTAGCAATTACTTGAGAAATGTAAAAGTAAAATTATACCAAGAATATGAAGCAGAGCAAGCAAAAAAATATAGTAAAATTCGTGGAGAAGTGGATCGTTTGCTTGAAAAAATTCATACCCAAGGGCTTCAATCATTGACTCCTCAAGAACGAGAATTTTTACAAAAAGCTAGCGAGGAATATCGCAGCAAATCATGATAAAGGTAATGTTATGGAAAATGTGCTGTTCATTTCATTGAATGAGCCTAAGAAATGGGAACCTATCTTACTGAAATTGCCAGCAACGTTGGGAAGATCCCCAGACGCAGATGTTCAGATTTCCCATGAAAGTGTCTCAGAACTGCACGCCCGGGTAAAAGCATCAGAACAAGAAATTATCATCGAAGATTTAGGAAGCACCAATGGGACAAAGATTTATGGAGAAAAAATTCAAGCACAAGCAATTAACGATGGTGATATTGTCAGCTTAGGGGCTGTCCATTTTATGATTCACACAGCCAATAATCCTGTTCCCCGACTTTTTTTCCCTGATTCCCAGCGTGTCGTAGCATTAGCAATGCTCCCTTTTCATATTGGAAGGAATGCCCGTAATTCTTTGATAATACAAGAGCATAGCATTTCTAGCCGGCATGTGACTATAGAGCAAAGGGATGGGAATTATTGGATCTATGACCATGATAGCACGAATGGTACTCGGGTGAATGGCCAACGCATCCACACTATGCAATTGAGAGATGGCGATACCGTGACTTTGGGCAAGTGTAAATCTGTGTTTTTATATGGCAAACTGACCAACCGGCCTTATTGCTTAAAATTGCTTTCTCCAGAACAGACCGAAAAAGTATATTCATTGGGAGAGCGATTTACCATTGGCCGCAATGCAGAAAATGATTTAAGCATTGCCCAATCTTCGATTTCTGGTCAACATGCTTTGATCC
>JAKLHB010000440.1 GCA_022710345.1 Planctomycetota bacterium | reverse complement strand
CTCGGATAATTCGCCATGCTATATTGGCCTCGAAGAGGTTCTTGCCCTCATGCCAAAACGGAGTTGAGGCATAAGAGGGTCTAAACCTGAAGCATGGCGTGGATTGATGAAAGCGATCTCTTCCAAAGTTGTCCTTACCCAATTTTCTGGCAAATTATGCGTCATTTTCTCACTCCCCCAACTTCGCCAAAAACTGCCGCAAATTCGCCAATTTCGGGGAATGGAAATCCCAATAGTGGGACTCTGCTGCACGGCCAACGGATTCTATCAATTTGGGCATGGCAGCTAGAAATGCGTGTGCTCTGGCTTTGGCCATCACTTTGGGCGGTTCTGGCAGGTGGCTTACACAATCGGCAAATTGTTCCACGCATTTCATGGCCGGATGGTTGGTGACCGTTTTCAGGCACAGGTCTTCCAGCATCCCTTGTTCGGAAGAGCCTGGCATGATGAAGATGCCGACATAAGGTTTTTCCTGAGTAAACTCCTCTGGTCTTTCGGGAGCGGGCAAGCCATGTTTTTTGAGGAAATAGACAATGCTCTGGAATGCTGCTTGGGCATCTTTGTCTGCATCTCGAATCACGACCAGAGATTCCACTTGAGAGAAACCTGGCACTTTGACGACTCTGGGAAACCTGGTTGCAAACTGATCCTTGCCGCCTACGGATACAATTTGGACATGGATGATTTGCAAATGGTTTAAAAAAGCCTGGAAAAAGTTCTTTTCATCTCCGCCTTCCACGAGCAGCAGTTTTTTTTCTCGAATTACATCAAGTTCCCAATTTTCAGCCATTACCGCACCTCCCAACCATCTTCGAGCGAGCCTTTGAGGGTGGGATAGTCGTAGTCCACAGCCCTGAATTTTTCTTCTTCTCTTTCGATGCGGTAGACACGGATGGCATCTTCGCTTTCCTGGAATACATCGGGATAGCTTACGGCAAAAGCTCTTACACAGTCCATCGAATGGGTAGTGGCGAATATCTGGACATCGAATTCTTGGGCAAACTTAAAAACCGCACTCCACAATATTTTTTGGGAAGAATAGTGAAGCCCGTTTTCGATTTCATCGATCAGAGCGACTCCTCCCTTCATATCCCAGATGGCTAAGAGAATCGCCAAAAGTCTCACAATGCCATCGCCCAGGCATTGTATGGGGATCAATCTGTTGAGTCCTATGTCGCAATATATCACGCCTTGATGTCCCAAGGACAGATTGGTGAGGGCTGGTTCTATCTGCTGGAGGACTCTCACCAACAAATGGGTTTCTTTTTGTATTTGCAGATTGTTGAGCCTGCCCGCAGCATCTGCAAAAAGCGTTCGCGAGTTGATAAACACAGCCTGAAATGGATTCTCTCGCTTTTCCCGAATGTCTAAGTTTATGCTGTCTTCCACCTGTTGTGCTATCGTGACCACTTTTTCCGGTTCGTTTCCTCCTTTTTGAAACATGGCTTGGAGAACTATTCCTACGGTTCTCGATGGCATATGAGAATAGCTTTCTTCGATCTTCAACAAAGTGTCAGGGGATTCCATCTTGAACGAACCGTCCGGTGATTTGCCATTTTGAGGCTTGCTCGCTATGGGGATTTTGTTACCGACAAGCTTCTCGATTTTCACGCTTCGCTTCTCTTGTGGCCGCTGCAATTCCCCAGCAATTTCAATTTTATGCTGGTCGCCGAATTTGTTGAACAACAGGTGCCAAAATTGTTCATCAATGATACCTAGCCCGCGAAACCTGTTGATACGCAAAGGCAATTCGGGGTTGGTGGGAGCACTCGCCAGAAACAGAGCTTCCAATACGGAAGTCTTGCCGGAATCGTTTTTCCCTACGAGTAAATTGACTCTGCGAAAATCGCCGACAGTCAAATCGGTAATCCCGCGAAAATTTTTGATCGTGATATTTTTAAACATCGCTTTGATTCCATTTTAATAGAACCACGGATGAACACAGATATACACGGATTACATATTGCTTTATCTGTGTCCATCCGTGTCTATCCGTGGTTCTAACTTCCATTTCCTTCCAGCATCTTCACCACCTCTTGCAAATCGGTGATGACCATCGCCAGTTCGCCGATGGCTTCTTTGGCCAAATCTTGCGGTTCCGGCAGTTCCTCGGAATCTTCCAGCGATTCGTCCTTGAGCCAGGTGATGTCCAGCTTGTAGCCGCGTTCCTTGATGGCATTCATCGGCAATCACCACGTCGAACGCTATGCCTGAGCAAATGGGGATGAACTATTTGGGTAATCCCCGCCTGCCTTGCGCATTCCTGAACTATTTGTTGAATCCGTCTTGGGGTAAATTTTGAATTTCGGTTGAATTCAAAAAGATACCACTGTTTTCTGCCGTTGAGATACGTCTTGATTTTTTGCGTAAGCTCCGGCAACAAGGGCATATATCATTTCTTTCCGCCTTTGCCGCATTCTATCAGGATTTTGTCATGATTACAATCATCAATACCTCTGTAGCCAGATCATCAAACGCAGGAAAGCCTACTCGTGAGCTATTGCAGCACATAAGCACCAAGATGTTAGTTATTATCGAGAGTGGATTCGCAATTGAACAAGCAGAAAAAGTTTTTGAGCCTATAACACGAGATATGACAGAGTTCCAGGACATATTGGCAATCGCGGTTGTAGAAATAAAAATCTTTTGGTGTCAGGGCACGAATATACAAAACACTTAGTTTTTTTTGTGTGTCTTCGTATCTTCGTGCCCTCATGTTCAAAATCAGTGTCTTATCAAACTCGCTTGTTATGTTTAAAAACTAAACATAATAGCAGCGATACACATAGTAAAAGAAAAGTTGCTGGTTCAGGTACAGGAGCAATCTCTAATACAAGTAGCGGTCGAATACTCGTATTAGTATTTTCACGCGAAGCAAAGTGCGGGCCATAATATTCGCCCGATAATACATCGGGCTTGATCAATAAAGATAGCAGTTGGTTGCTGCCTGATAAACCGTAGGAGCCAACTACGGCCGTCTTTACATCCCAGCTATAAGTGGCCAATGTTGTAGCAATCCAACTTTTGCTTACATATTGGTATGTTCCAGTTGGGGCGTTAGTTCCAGATACAGTCGTTTCCACCCAACTATCATCCGAGGCACTATAAATCGCATGGTAGTTGGCTGATGTGCCATGGTAATATGTACTTGTCAATTTCAAAATTGCACTTTGAACGGAGTAACCAGACAAGGTACTAAGATCAAATTTCATCCAACTCCCATAATAATTAGATGCTGTATCTCCTTCGGAAGCTAAAATATCAACAGTACCTGTATTAGAATTATTTCCGCAATAGAAATAGGCATCTGCAATTGGATTGAGTTGGATAGTAATAGCAAATGACATGGTGCAGGCGACTAAAACCCCAATCAATATAATGCTGGTATGGATATGCATATAAAATCCTTTCACCGCAGATACGCAGATATATTATGAGCTTTTTTGAAAATTCTAACCTATTCTCCTAAAA
>JAKLHB010000044.1:17288-19154 GCA_022710345.1 Planctomycetota bacterium | reverse complement strand
GGTATTGCTCAGTGATATTCAAATGGTTGCCAGCTCGAACCACACAAGAAACTAAGTTGCTATGGGTTAAAATAGCTCCCTTTGGTTCTCCTGTGGTGCCTGATGTGAACACAATTTGCATTGGATCATTGGGGCGAGTTTCTTGAACAATCTCTTGTAAATATTGACGTGATTTGGTTAAATCTTGAGATTGTTGAAAAATATCATACAAATTGATATGATCGCATGGCAATGCTTTTTCTGCGATCACTGCTGGTGTGCAAAAAATGGTATGGATGTATTGATGTACATACGGAATCTTGACTAGCTTTTGATAGAGCCATGGATCGGCAACGACCAAAGATTTGGCATGGATTTTTCTAAAACTAAACTCAAGGGATTCATCGCTAGCAATCGTGTGAAGAGGAACACATACTTTTTTGCCTGCAATCACACCCAAGAAAGATCTTAGAAAATCATAGGAAGTTTCCATGAATAATGGGATATACTGGCCCATTGCTTCGTTGTCATTTAAATATTGACCGAAATTTGCTACATGGGCGATCCAATCGGCTAAACGGTAGTCATGAATATTGCGTTGTGCATCCATTTCTCGACAAAGGATTCTTTGATCATGTTTTGGAGCATCTAATAAATATGCCAGCAGACTGTTTTTTTCTTCAAACATAAGTCTCCTCATTGCTTGAATGCAAAAAGGCCATAGTCAAACTCCACATAGTGCCGTTACTCGGACCTATGCATCACGTCCGGTTACTAAATCTCTTATTAAATCAATTTTTTTCCTTTTTGTCAATGGGGGATTAAAAATTTTATTCAATTTTTCAAAAAATTTTAGCCATTTGGAGAGCAGAAATTTCATGCAGCATCCTCATTTTTCACCAGAAATCTTGCAACCTAAACAACATGAAATAGTTAATCCGATTTCATGGGATTCATTTCGTTTTTTTTTAGCGCCCTTGGAAAGCAACACAGATCTTGCTTTACGCGCACTATGCTATCGTTATGGAGCAGATTTTACCATAACTGAAATGGTTCGAGTTCAAGCACTTGTGCGCAAAAATAAAAGCACATGGACCAGGCTTTGTTTTGATCACCAAACTCCCACACTCATTCAACTTTTAGGAAATCAAGAATCTGAAATCAGGGAATTTTTACAGCATTTTATACCACCGCAGCAATTTTATGGATTTAATCTCAATCTAAGCTGCCCAAGTAAAAGCATTGTTAAACTGGGGCTTGGATGTGCCCTTGTGAAACGTGTTGCCAAAGTCCAACGCATAATTGATGTATTTCGAGAATTTCAGTATCCTATTTGCTTGAAAATTCGGTTGGGACTCAATGCATTGGAAAAACAGCAAAAGGTCTATCTCAGACTTATTCAAAATACCACACCTGATTTTTTCATTGTTCATGCTCGACATGGGTGCCAAAAATACATAGAACCGGCTGATTTTTCAATTTATTCAGAATGCAGCGAGACCGGCAAAATCATCGTGGCCAATGGAGATATTATGGAACTTCAGCAAATTCAATATTTGCAAAGCTGTGGCATTCAAGGGGCCATGCTAGGCCGTGGAGCAATTGCAAATCCGTCCATTTTTCAATTTCTCAAAGGAGCCATGCTAGAAATTGGAGGTCAGAGATCAATATCTGTAGCCCAAACCACAAGCATTATTCAAATCAAGAGCGAATACTTGGATTTAGCAAAACAATACAATAGCCCAGAGCATTGCCAACGTAATGTGCTGCGTCGCTTTGAACAAGACTTTCGCACCATGGATCAAAATATACTACAATGATGGTTATAATGGCATTGTGCCTTTGGGCGGTGTAGAAGCATCGGCAGGAACATCCTTGGAAACAGGC
>JAKLHB010000044.1:0-17278 GCA_022710345.1 Planctomycetota bacterium | reverse complement strand
GGTGGTGCAGTTGGAAGTATTCAATATCCTAATAATTCATGGAAATTAGGAGTTGCAACAGGTTATACAGGTTCAGAAGTATCTTTGGCTATTGCATCTTTAGATGCAGGAACAGACAAGGCAACATCTTTGCTTGTTGGAGTATCTATTGTTGAAGCATCTTTAGATGCAGGCATTTTGTCTTTGGTTGCTGGCTCATCTTTAGATACAGGACCAGGCAAGGTTGTGTCTTTGGTTGCTGGTTCATCCTTAGATACAGTACCAGACAGGGTTGTGTCTTTGGTTGCTGGTTCGTCCTTAGGCAGGGTCGCATCTTTAGGGCCAGGCGTGGTGCTATCCTTTGGGCCTAGATCATCTTTAGGTCCAGGCAGAGTTGCATCTTTGGATCCTGGAGCGTCTTTAGGCACAGGAAGGATTGCATCCTTCTGTGCCGGCTTAGGCAAAGTACTGTCCTTGCCTTTGCTCATACGCGGGGCAATAAACTTTCGCTCGGCCAGGATTCCCAATAAGAAAAAAAAGGCTCCTTGGATTAAAAAAATGATAAAACGAAAAAATTCTGCTACAGGGTTCCTGCGGCCTGTTGCTAATTTTTCGAATAATTGCCGTTCATAATCTGTTAAATGCCAATAGGTGATTACTCCATCTTCATTGGTGCCAGTCATCACTTTGTCAATGGTTTTCTGAATTTCTTGATAATTTTTTTGAATCTTGACTACATCTTCACGAAGTTTTTCTAAGTCTTGGCCATGCACGGTTGGAGTTTCTAAGAGCCATGCTAATGCAGGAAAAAATAGGCCTATGACACCCAATAAGATAGACCAGTATAGCAAAGGATTGCTCCGGAAGCGCTCTAATGCTTCTTGAGTAGCGCTTTTCGTCACCAAAGATTCTACTTTTATTTCATTCATAAATTAAATCAGCGTTTCCAGCCCGAAAAACAGGCGGAAACGCTGCCTCATGTTAACATCAAATTGCCTATGCTTTATTTTTTGAACCAGCGAATGAGTGCCAACATACTGAACAAAATGAGAAATTCTATACCTGTGGCACCGCAGTCGTCTTCGGTTTCGATGTTGCCTGCAGTTGCATTTGCTTCTGCACTAAATGCAGAAGTCGAGCCATCTCCGCCAATTGCGCGAATACGATAGGTGGGAGTGAAGACATTGGCTGGAAGCGTATCTGTGTATTGAGTTACGTTTGCTCCTACATTCGCAATAGTTTGATAAACGCGATTTAAATGGTCATCGCGTTGGATTTCAAAGCCAATTTCATTTGTGGAATTGTCTTGCCAGTTCAGCTCTACTTTAATGCCTGTCTTTACTGCTGTGAGATTGCTTGGTGGGTTCAATGTGCCACCACCGCCTGTTGGAGCAAATCCGCACATTCCCCATCCATCACCGCCAGTGACATCAATGAGATACTGCGTCATGCGAGTATTTGTAAAAGGAGCCTTTAGCAAAACAATGGGCATGGCAGGTGCTCTGCCAGCAGCAACGCCGGAAAGCAAGGCATACTGTCCATCTGGACTGATGTCAATATAATATTTGTTGACCGTTAACCCAGTGATTGGCAAGAGATTGATCACGGAATCTTCATTAAATGGCGCTTCGATGCAGAAGAGTGGGAAATCCGTCTCCCGCTCGTCCATGAGTTGTCCTGTTACCAAAGCTTGTTTACCATCCGGAGTAATAGCGACGCTCCATAAGCCCCATGTATCTTCAATGGTCAAATAAGCACTTGGTTCAGAATCTTTGGTATATGGCGCATCGTAAATATAGATCATTTCGCCTTCTCGGCTCGGATTTGCTTTGGCATGCGCGTATTGTTTTTCTTGGTATGTTCTCCATTTTTCTGGCTGATCTGCCCAATCAGGGGGAGGGATTCCTCGATCTGCCTCATTCGTGATCAACATTTGTTTGCCATCGGGAGTCATATCTAATGCAACAAAATAATAATCAGGCTCTGGACGAGGGATCACAAACTCAACTTTTGTATACGGAGGATCTAAAACTGCAATGCCATCATCTCCTAAAATAAATGCTCTTCCATTGGGATCAAATTCAATGCATTTGGAAAGTAGATATACGCCGATAGTTAGGCCAATTGTATGAATGGTAGATGTTGCAGAAAATGGCGCATCAATAACCACTAAGCCTTTGCGTGGGAGCACGAGCAGAGCATATTTTTGGGTTGGGTCAACAGCGATGTTGGTAAATGGCCCTGTGGGCAACTTGATGGTGTCTATCAAAGTATTTGTTGTAAGGTCAATGTAGTATAAGTTCTCAAATTCCCTCTTCATCCAGGTCAGCTCGCCTAAGAGCAATTTATCTGGCCCAACAAATGTGAAAGCCCCAGGCATGGTTGTGACATTGGTGACCACTTGGGTCGGATTCGGTAGTCCAGAAGAAATATTTGGGAAATAGATGGCTTTTTTACCAAAATCTGTTGTTGTGACAAACGCTGATTGTGCAGCAAGAGGAGCGATAGCTAACACGCATAGAAAAAATAACACAATGCGGATGAAAGACATAACACTCTCCTAAAAAGGATATTGCGTTTGAAATTATAGCAAAAATCCGGCGATAGTTGCGGTCAACAGCGAAACTAATGCACCACCAAACATAGCTCGCACGCCTAATCTGGCTAATTTAGCTCGCAGGCTGTCTTGTTGATCGGCAGGTGCCATGGGAGAGATACCACCAATTTGGATGGCAATCGAGGAGAAATTGGCAAAGCCACAAAGAGCAAAAGTGACCATGGCTTCGGCCTTAAAGCCAAAAAATTCAGGAATCGCATACAATCCGCCAGCTTGGACTCCCTGATTCGCTACTTGGGCAAATCCGCACGTAGCAAATTGAGCCATTGCGTCATAGCGTGCATTCAAAAATTGCACAAGTTCACTATATGCAAAAAATTCATTCAACGAAATTTTCATGCCGATCAGGTAAGAGAATTGCCCACAATCTTGGTTAGGAACTCCCATTAGCCATGCTAAGGGCCAAAATATGGTGGAGAAGAGAGTTTTGAGACTCCCTGGGACAAAACCTATGTATTCATTGGTGCGGATATCTTTAAGCCCGCCCAAAAGGCGATAGTCAATGGTATAATCTAACAATGCTAGGCCAGCATCCAGCAATTTAACCAAAGCAATAAAGGCCACAAGCATTGCGGCTACGTTAAGACAGAGCTGCATACCATCGGATGCGCCTTTGGCAGCCGCTTCAATCCCATTTTTCGTAGGTATATCAATGGCTACCTTGACTTCTTTGGCAGTGATGGATTCTTCGGTTTCTGGATATAGAATTTTGGCGATCATCAAGGATGCTGGTGCAGCCATAAAGCTGGCTGTGATTACATATCGAGCATCCACCCCCATCCCAACGATTCCTGCCATCACGCCGCCTGCAATGGTTCCAAACCCGCCGACCATCACAGCATTGATCTCGGACATCGTCATCTTGGAAATATAAGGGCGCACAATCAATGGTGCTTCAGTTTGACCTACAAATACGTTTGCTGCACAAGACAAGGATTCTGCACCAGATGTGCCCATTGTCTTAGCCATGACCCAGGCCATACCTGCAACCACACGTTGCATAATGCCATAGTGATACAGAATGCTCATCACAGCCGAGAAAAAAATGATGGTGGGGAGTACAATGATAGCAAACTGATAACCAAAGCTACCCGTAAAGCTAGGATCAGCTAGGTTGCCAAACAGGAATTTACTGCCTTCAGCAGCAAAGCCTAAAAAATCTGTGACAGCTTGTGCAATCTTCTGCAAAACAAGCCGGCCAGGTGTCCAATATAAAACCACAACACCAAATAAAAACTGTAAACCTACCCCCCAAAGTACGGGTCTTAATTTAATGGCTCTGCGATTGGCAGACAAGAGAAAAGCAATGCTTAAGATTGCAGCAATGCCTGTGAACAAAAAAATAATTTTCATAGATATTCCATGCTGTCTAAAGGAAGCAAGCAAAGATTTTTTTCACTGTAACATCAACAGGTAAAAACAAATTTGCAATAAAAACTTCCTAGTAAGCAGCATTGCTCCTTATTTTGTTGTACCATTGCTATTTGACTGATTCTGCTAAAATTTTTTTGACAAGCCCAGCATTGAGTTCATGTCCAGATCGTTCGCCTAGGATATGCCCTTGAAGTGCACATCCTAACAGGGCAAGATCACCTAATAAATCTAACAATTTATGCCGAGCCAATTCATTGGGAAGACGTTGATGATTGGACATAATTTGTCCATGATCGTCTAATATTAAGGTGTTTTGGAGATTTGCACCTTTCCCTAAGCCAAGCTTGAGCAAAGCATCTACTTCTTGCTTTAAGGCAAATGTACGCGCGGGTGCTATTTCTTGGCCAAAGCTTTGCCCTGTGATTTCAAATTCAACATGTTCCCTAGGAAATCCGGGTAGGTCATACTCTAAGGTATAAGTTAAATGTAACCCTTTGGAACATGGTTTCGCAATGAGGGAAGCTTTTTTTTCTTGGATGCAGATCTCATTTTGAATTATAATTTCTTTAGCCAAAACATCTTGCTGTTTGACCCCTGCTTGTTGGAGAGCTTGGTAAAAAGGTAACGCACTGCCGTCCATACCAGGGACTTCAGAGCCATTGATTTCAACGATGGCATTGGTAATCCCCATAGCAAAAAATGTGGCAAGCAGATGTTCTGTGGTGTGCACCTCAGCATTGTTGGCTACTAAGGCTGTGCATCGCATTCGATGATGTAAGTATTGGATATGCGCGGGAATGGTAGGCTTATTGAGTAGATCATTACGCTGAAAAAGAATCCCAGTATTCACTGGAGCAGGGAAAATTTCCAAAGTTACATATTGGCCACTGTGAAGCCCTACACCAGCAATATTTACAGATTTTTCAATAGTTTGTTGATACATAACACTGATCCAACGTTGTGGACTCCCAAAAAACGTTATAACCAAGGATTATTTTAGTAAATTTTAAAGATTTGTCAATCATTTTCTCAACAAATTCCGAAGTTGACATCGGCTTAATTTTTTTGTAAAATCTTGAATATGTATGAGTAGCCGCAGCTTTTCATCCAGGATATTTAGCCTTTCCAAAAAGCTGAAGTAGTTGGAAAAAATAGCTATAAGGCAAATTTGCAACTTGTGTTTGCTAAAATTTATGCTTGTTAAAAACATCGGAGGCTGCACATCTCTTTGCCTTGGGCAAAGAGTTTTTGTGCTGACAACCATGATTCGAAATAGTGATGTTTTATTTGGTCGTACTGCTGCAACCTATCAATTTGCAGAGCGTGAAATCATTCGGCAAGTGATCCAGGAAGTGAGTTCTTTGCAAGTTTTGGGTATTGATAAACGTATGCACCAAATTATGTTTGAGCGTAGTTACTTGACTATTGACCAAATTTATGCTATTTTAGAATCTTTGATCCAATCTAAACAGTTAAAAAAGATTAAAACTTTAGTGACTTATGTGTTCGATGAATCGGATGAGAAAAGATTTTATGATTATCTTAGGTTGCCTTATGAAAGCCAGGAGCCCATTGTTCAATTGCCAAGCGAAGTGCCTCAAGATTTACCCATTCCTAGCGAAGAACTTTTGTTGTGCTTAAATTTAAAACATAGCTTAAAAAAAGCTGGTATTTCAGCATTTTTGTTGAATATTATTGCAGATAAGCAACTGCTCAACACAAGATTTTTGAAAATATTTCCAGATTTAACAGAAAAACGCCAAGTTATTGTCTGTCCAGAAGATCGGACACAAGCACGAATTCAATATAGTATTGGCTTGCTGTTTGCTCAGATTGCTGTGGTTCAAAGTAAATTAAAAGCCAGCCAAGTCGGCCAAAGTCTTTTTATTTGGCAATCGCTGCAAAAATTAGGATTGGAATTACGGTATTCAGAAGTTCTGTGTTACCTATGCTTTTTGGATGAACCGAATGCCACGAGGATTGCCACTACGTTGGCTGAAATTTCTGGTGTGGATCAGCATCCTAGGCTGCCTTTTCTTCCTTTCAATTCCACGGAACAAGGCTATTTTGATCAATTAGTTGCCAAAGGAGCATTGCCTTTACCTCAACTTGAGCAAAGCAAAGCACTTTTGTTACGTGTGCATCAAGAAGGGCTTACGCAGATGCGCCTTTCTGATATTATGGTGGTGCAAGGCATCATCACCCATAAAAGCATTGCCCAACAATGGGCAGATCTTCGTAAAAAGGAAGTGGCATCTCAAGTGCAGCATTTGCAATTAGAACGTACGCAAGAAATGCCACAAGAGCAAGAACTTACAAAAAGTTTACACCAGGAATTGGAGCAAAATGCTGAAATTTTGCGGCAAGCCGATGATGGAGAACGGCGTTATCGTGTGGAAGCACGCAGAAAAATTGTGGTGCGTAGCTCTGCTGAAGATCATGAATTTGAAAAAGAACTGGATGAGACATTCAACCAAACGCAAGAGCAACGCATTCGAGAACTGCATGAAGAAGCAGAATTCTTCCAAACTCAGTTGAAATCAGTCAGCCCAGAGCAAGCTAGAGGGCTGTATAGCATGCTTGCGGTTTATCGTCATAAGGATTACCAATATCTTTGGCTTAAGATAGGCGCAATCTTGGTGTTAAGCATGTTATTAGGGGTCATGCTTTTTGTTTTCAAAAAGCCGACGGATTTGGAGATATCCAATCCTCCTGAAATTCTGCCAAAGCCCATTTCTCTGGAAGAAATAGTCCGGCCTCAGATGAATCTGGCCGAGCAATGGATTCGTTTGCATCAATACCAAAAAGCATTGGATATTTATAACCATTTACTGAGTATTTCTGATTCATCATTGCCCTGGGTGGTACAAATTCGGATGCAGCAGCAGCGTTGCGAGCGATTGCTCAAGCTTCATCAGAGTCTGACTGCAGCAGTGGCCCAAAGCTTAGGCGAGGTTGTATTTGTATTTCGCAATCGGCCAGAATGCCAAATTCAAGAGATTAAAGAAAGTGGCCTTGTGATCTCTATTGCACGCGATAGTATGCAGGTCATTGTGGCTTGGCAAGAACTAAATCCTGTGGAAATGGTCCAGATTTGGAAAAGCTATGGCATCTTGCAATCCCATCCGTGGGAAGTAGCCTTATTTTGCGCAGAAAATAAATTGATTGAGGAATTACGAGAAGCATTAGCAATTTACTTAGATCGCTTTCCTGTGGAAAAAAAGCAAGCTTGCGATCTGTTGCGTTCTGTAACAATGGATATTTCTCCAGACGAAGCATATCAAATTTATCAAAATAAACTATATAGCCAAAAAGAAATTCAACGGATGGAAATAGCCAGCCCAGTCACAGAGCCGCAAGTGCCAGTTTCCAATCCTTCTCCAGGCATGACAATGGTTGCAACTGATTGGCGGACATTAACCACTTTGCAGACACAATTATTGTTGCAACAACGGGAAGCATACGCACAATCCATGCAAAAAGCTGGCGCTATTTGGCAAAATCAGCGTTGGACACAGCCACAACTTTGGCAGTTCGAGCAGGATGCACAAGAAAACATTCGATTCAACAGGGTTTTCTTTCAAGAAAAATGGATTTCTCGAGAGCAACTTGGCATTTGGCATGATATTATTTTGAAAAAAGGCAATCAAGCTTCAGCAGGCTTTCTATTGCCTATCAAAGGGCTATATGAATTTCATACAGCAAATGGGACATTGTATCTTCATGAAAACCAGATTGCTGTAAAAAAGCCAGGAATATACCCTTGGGATTTGTATTGGACATTGAAACCTCTTGCAACCAATATCTTGGAACATCATTGGCTAGGCCAATGGTGCCAATGGAATGAACTAAAATCCTTGGCCCAAATACAAGCCGAACAAGTATTGACCATCGGGCCTAATCATCCAGAAGCCAGAAAATTTTTAGGCTACACGCGGTTGAATCAAGCCTGGGTTCCACAAAATCAAATCAAAATCCAAGATAAATGGACAAGTGCTTATGGTATAGTGAATCTTGGCCAAAGTCTTAGACTGGGACTGTTCGTTCAAAATGATTCATTGGTTTTGAGAGAACAACTGGCTTTGCAAGAATGGCAAGCAGAAAAAACAGGAACCACTGGAATCACTGCCAGCAGTCCGCGTATTTTAGGCACCCAAGCCAAGCTCATCAAAGATGATCAATGGCAAATTCAATATAGCTTTAAAAGCCAAGAAAATCTCCAACCTTGGGTACTTGATGAGGCAGTTCGCATTCAAGATGAATCTTTAGAGATTCGAGCCTCAGGGGAGCAGCCTAAGTTTATTGCGTGGAAAATTCCTATGTCTGGAGATTTGACGATTCATAGCGAAATCTTTTTTCCAGAGCGGCCAGCAAAAAATTTTATGATTCAATTTTTCCGTGATCCAACAGCAACTACGGAAACCGGCTATTGCTTGGCACTCAATGATCAAGAACCTGGCCAAGCAATGCAGCATTGCCTTAAAGTTTACAACGGCTCCTCAACAGAAACATTGGCGGCTGTCAAAGAACCTTTGCTTCCGAGCAAAAGATGGATTAAGCTTACCATTAAAGTGGCCGGAGATAAAATTGAAGTTTCTCTTCAGCGTCAACGTATTTTTAGGATTACCAACAAACAATACCGAAAAGGAATCTTACGTTTTGGCACACGGCAAAGCAGCATTCGATTGGATGAGATGCTTGTGCTGGGACAATTTGAGCCTCATTGGTACAAACAGCAAGAAAAAAGCGAACAAGGTTTAACAAAAACCTGTCTTGGCATTCCCAACGCAATGCTACAAACATGGAATGCCTTGCCTCCCCAGCTTTGGCAAATGTGGAAACAAGAGAGGTATCTGCTCTTGCAAAATGAAAACATTCCTGCTTGGAACCTTTGCCAACAGATGCTCAAAGAATATCCCGGGTTTAGCCTGGCATTGCTTGACCGGGGCTTGCTGCGATTGAGATTTTCAGATATTCAAGGCGCAGCAGATGAATTCCAGAATATTGTCCAGCATTATCCTGATTGGGACAGTGCATGGATCGCGCGAGCGGAGTTATGGGCCATGCAGGGCAAATATCAAGAAGCGCTCAATGATTTAGCCCAAGCCATGATCTTAAATCCTAAAAATTTAGCAATATACTATGCTTTGGTACAATTTTATTTAGAAATTGGTCGTCAGGCCCAAGCCTTAGCCGCTGCTGAAAAAGCCCAAGAAGAGATTCCGGACAGTTTGCTAAAAAAAGACTTAGAACAATACTCTTCGGCAGAAATCAAATTATTGCAGACATACGATCATTATGAAATCCATGGCAAAATTTCAACAGTTTTTGTCCATGCGGTTGGATTTTGGCTTTCGGGAATTCAGGAACATTATCGAAAAATATTTGGTAAAATACCTGAACAAAAATGCAAAATTATATTATTTGAAACACGTGATGAAATGAATGAATATATACGGCTTTATGTGCCAGAAGCTTCTGCCCAAGTCGCATATTGGATCCCAAGAACAAGACAGATTATTTTGAGTGTTGACCAGCATCCATTGGTTTGGAATGTGGCCCTTTTGGAATGTGTCACACAAGAATGGCTTCTGGGAATTAGCAATAGCCCACAATGGCTCATTCAAGGGCTACATGCTTATGGAACATATAGCCCATTTGAAGAAAATCTTTGGAATTGGGTAAATGTCACTCCTTATTCACAAAAGCAAATTTCCTTGACGATTGAGTCTTTTTCTCTAAAAGAGCTTTTAGGCACAGAACTAGGCGGCCTTGTTGATCACCAATGGCAATTCTCCATACAAAGCTATGCTTGGATCCATTTCCTCATCCATGCTCAACAAGGTAAGTATGTGGGATTATTGCAAACATGTTTGCAGAAAGCCCAACAGGGAATGACATGGCAGCAAATTCATGCCGATGTTTTTTCATCCAGCACGATCAGTAGATTAGAGTCTGCATGCAAAGAGTATTGGCAAAAAAAATAATATTCCATCAACAAAGGAGTTGATTATGGGAAGACCTCCGTTTCACCCAGGAGATCAAGTCAAAGATTATCTCATTGCAAAAGAATTTATGGTTGGGAATATGGGGGCGGTTTATTCTATTCGTGGAAAAGAAATTTTGCTCAAAGCCCCATTTTTAGATGCAGGAAAATTCGTTGAAAAATTTCGTAAAGATGCAACAAATCTGCAAAAAATGCAGCATCCTGGAATTTTAAGCATCCTGGATAGCGATCTTGCTGCAAGTGTGCCGTGGTTTACGATGGAAAGATTGTCGCCTATTTCCTTACGTCAAATCATAGATCAGCAATCGCGTGTTTCTGTACTTACTGCAACACGTTGGATTTATCATATTGCAGAAGCATTAGGCTATGCACATACATTGCCTGAGCCAATGCTACATCGCCAATTGCGGCCTGAATCCATTGGTTTTAAAAATGATCTTCCCGTGATTGTTGATTTTGGGCTAAGTGATTTTGGAAGTATATTAGGCACGAATTTCAATCCAGAAGCCAATATTTTATATTTAGCTCCCGAGCAATTTGACATACGCAGCAAAAGTGATGTGAAAGCTGAAGTATATACATTGGGAGTGATTTTTTATGAATTACTTGCAGGCAAACCTCCATTTGGCACTTTGGAAGATGCAAATGATGAAGAAAAACGCAACCGTTTGATTGAGCAAATCTTGAATCCTCAAACCCCTATTCCGCCAATCACAGATTTGCCAAAGCTCTTGCCCAGAATTTTGCAAAAAGCTTTGCATCGAGATCGCCAATATCGCTATATTCATGCAGAAGCTATGGCACAGGACTTAAAAGTAGCCTTTAAGGAAATTTTAACCAGTGAGGCTAAAAAAGCACAAGAACAAGGCAATATACAAGCTGCCTTGAATAGTCTGAAAGAAGCGCTTCCATTAGGATTGGATATTAAAATTTTTGAAGATCTACAGAAACAATGGCAGTCTCAGCAAATGCAAGTGTTGGAACAATTCCAACCTCAATGTCGTGCATTCCGCAGTAGTCTTCAAACTTTGTTGAAAATATTCCAATTTCCCGAGCAACCAGAAGCAATACGCAAGATTTTATACAACTCATTACAAGTGGATGACCATCCAGAGAGTTGGGATACGTTCTTAGATGATTTGCAAGCCTTACAAAAAAATCTAGCACCTTTTATGCCATCTGGTATGAAGCATGCTAGGCAAAAATCAGAACCTGTGTACATACAAGTCTTACCAGGCATGAAAGAATTACAGCCTGATAGCAATGTGCCTACGGAAACCATTGCTCTTGCTTTGCCAATTTCTGGTGATAGCAATGACGATACATTGCCTGCTGAAGAAGTAGATGAACCTATTGTGATTGAAAAGAAATTGCCGATCTTGTTGACCGAGCTAGCTAAACCAGCAGCGGTTGAGCTGGCTAAACTAGCAGCGGCGGAACCGGCTAAACCAGCAGTGGCGGAGCCAGCTAAACCAGCAGTGGCGGAGCCAGCTAAACCAGCAGTGGCGGAGCCAGCTAAACCAGCAGTGGCGGAGCCAGCGGCGGAATTAGCTAAACCAGCAGCGGCGGAACCAGCTAAACCAGCAACAGCAGAACCAGCTAAACCAGCAACAGCAGAACCGGCTAAACCAGCAGTGGTGGAACCAGCTAAAGCATCGAAAGAAAAGCCAGCCAAAGAAGCATACGGGCCCAAAGTCATTGCTGAAGAAGGTGATTTTGGAGAAGACGATTTGCCAACCATGGTTCTTAAAAGTGTGGAAGATGATCAGCCTAAAGTTTCTCAACGCAATGAAAAATCTGGATCAGAAGAATATGAAATTTGGGTAGCCGATCACACTGGCAATGAGTCTCCGACCACCATCATATTGCCAAGCCCTCAGACGACCATTGAATTACCTGATGGCTTTGCGTGGCTAGATGATACTCGCATTTCCTGCAAAAAAGATCAATCTGAAATGATCTATATTCCAGCAGGAACTTTTATCATGGGATCAGAAGCCATTCATGCCTTTGAAGTGGAAAAACCAGAGCATGAGGTATATCTCGATGATTATTTCATGGATATACACCCAATTACATGGAAACAATACTTACAATTTTGTGAAGAAACAGACCAAAAGCATCCAGAAACACCAGAATGGGGTATCATTGAAGATCACCCTGTCGTGAATATTACCTGGGACGAAGCAGCAAAATATTGCCAATGGGCAGGCAAATTCTTGCCAACCGAAGCTCAATGGGAAAAAGCCGCAAGAGGCGGCTTATGGCTCGATGGTGATCAGCGGAAACGGAAAAAAAATCCAAAACCAAGAAGAACATATCCATGGGGAGACGATTCGCCCAATGCTGATGGAATCTGGCGTGCAAACTTTAATGCTGAACCCAAATACGGCAAGAACCGTGGCAGTAAAAGTACTTCGCCAATAGGTGCCTTCCCAAACGGGAAGTCTCCTTATGGAATCATGGATTTAGCCGGCAATGTTTGGGAATGGGTGCAAGATTGGTTTTCCAAGGATTACTATAATAAAAGCCCGCGCCATAATCCATTGGGACCAAGCATTCCAGAGACTACCGAAGATGATGACACACCTGGCCGCGTTCTTCGAGGCGGCTCATGGTTCATTGGTAGCAGATTGTTACGTGTCACAGCCCGACGTAAACGCCCATCTGACGGGTTGGGCGCAAGTTGTGGGATGCGCTGTGTGCTAACACTTTCCACACATTCATAAACTTTACTTTGCTAAATTTTTATTTGTAAAATAGGAACTATGGCAAAAGATAGAACCACAAAGACATGAAGACACAACGTTTTGCTTGTTTAAGCCACGCTTGTTTTGTGCCTTTATGGCTTTGTGGTACAGTGAATTGGTGAAATTAAGGAGGAAAATTGCTATGGGCAATCAGATAGCTAAATATTTGCAAAACCCAGTAACATGGCTGATCATAGCGATCTTAACCATTTTATTGGGCATGATCATTTTGTATGCGTATTTGCACAATGAAGTTCCCTTGCCAGAAGAACCTGTGGAAATTCCATTGGATCCATCAGAGCAAGAAACATATACAGAAACACCTATTACATACGAACCATACGATACTACACCCACAATCAAACCAATTCATCCATCTACACCTTTGCATACGCCGGATGTTCCTCTCCCAGAGCAACCACAAGATGTTACACCTGATCCCATCTTAGCACCTGAACAGCCTGAAATAGAATTACCCACCACAACACCAATACCGCAGCCAAAGCAAGTTAGAATAGAATTCCAAGCCACCAAAGGCAATCCAATATTGAGGGAATGTGTGCCAACTCAATCAATCATTCTTGCGGAAAATACGTTGCATACAGCAGTATTGCCAAATTTTGTCCAAATCTTGGTTGCATCACCCCCAGAAATAGAACCTATTTCCATTATCATCACAGCAAATTTTGTCGGATATCGGCTCATTCAGGAAAATTTCACTTTCCTGAAGCCAATGGATTCCTTAATGCTGGTGGTAGAGCCAGAGCCTGGCGTTGTGATACATCATCCCCAAGACGTAAGGATCATGATCATGGATGCTACCCAAAGTATGACAAAATGGGATTCTCAGGATCAAGTACTTTCTAAGTTAATGTGGGAAAGCGGGACATGTAAAAAAGGCCAAGTTTTTTGGTTTGCTGCCTGGACAAATCCTTTTTGGAAAAGCTCTGTATGGTTAGAACAGCCAAGTTTGATTCCTCAAGCAAATGATATGATTTACATCATCAAAGCAGATCAACAAAAAATTTTGTTGACAGACATGGATAAAAAAATGTATGATGGACATCTTAGTATTACAATTCCATGAAATTACAATTCCATGAAATAATTTTGATTTGATTGATTCCGCCAATTGCAGCAGATGCTGCCGTTAGAATCAAATTCTATAGTGGATTTTCGGAAATTCTAACTTGTTGTTCTAGAATATACTAAAAAAATCTCCTTCATCTGTATCAATCAAAAAAAATTCGCTCGGCAATAAAAGTTCTCTTTGATAGATATGCACTGCAGCAAAGTTTTTTGCCGCGAAGCGGTTTGGGAATAAAGCCTGGGGTTTTTAACCCCAGGTTATGTCGGCTCTTACCGTGTCCTGACGGGACACAGGAAAACCTGGCATTCTTATACGAGAGTTCTATTATACCAATGAGTGCAATTTTTTAGCAAATTGATGAGAGATTGATTTGCTGAATCTATTTTGTTTCTGTCTTAAGGAGTTTTGTAACATGGCAGAAAATGTTCACATTCCATTGATCGGGGAAGATGCCCCTGCATTTCAAGCTGAGACTACGCAAGGCATTATCAAATTCCCAGAAGATTATAAGGGCAAATGGTTGATTTTGTTCAGCCACCCAGCAGATTTTACGCCTGTATGCACCACTGAGTTTATAACCTTTGCAAGCATGATGGGCGAATTTAAAGCATTAAATTGTGAATTGATGGGCCTTTCGATTGATAGCACTTTTAGCCATATTGCATGGCTACGTACGATTAAAGAAAAAATCAAATTCAAAGGCATGGAAAACGTTGAGGTTACTTTTCCAGTGATTGCAGATATCAAGATGGAAGTTGCCAAAACGTATGGAATGCTCCAGCCACAAGCCAGTGATACCAAGGCTGTGCGAGCTGTTTTCTTTATTGATCCCAAGGCCAAAATTCGTGCAATTTTGTATTATCCACTTTCCACAGGCCGCAATTTTGCAGAACTCAAACGACTGCTGATTGCAATGCAGACCGCAGACGCTCATCAAATTGCAACTCCTGCAGATTGGCAACCAGGTGATGATGTGATCATTCCACCTCCAGGCTCTTGCGGTGTTGCCAAAGATCGTGTGGAAAAAGCAGGCACAGATTATTATTGCTTGGATTGGTTCATTTGCTTTAAGAAATTAGCCAAAGAAGCAATTTTTGGTAAAAAATAGAATTTTGATTACTCATGCGTGGCAATTAAATAAGCCACGCAATTGTTTTTTGTCCATTTCTTTCAAATGCAAGAATTTTCAAAGGAGGCGTGTATGATGCAAAAAATTTTATGCTTAATGTGCTTACTATGCCTGCCTGTATATCTCGGTGCAGTGGAAATGATCATGCACTTTGATGGTACAGGAAACTCATTTTCAGATAGCTTAGGCCATACAATCACTCAATATGGCAGTCCCACGCAAACCAGCACCACAAGTGTGGCAGGTGGGAAAAGCTTATACTTAGATGGCTCTAGCTATTTAAGCATTCAAAGTCCAGGCGATTTTCTATTTGGAACAAAAGATTTTACAGTTGACTTTTGGTTCAAGTCTTCTGCAACCTATCGCATGCACCCATTGTCATTTGGTAATAGCACCAGTGACAACACGGACTTTGATTTCAACGATTCAGACAATGCCAGCGGTTTTTGGTTGTATAACCACAGCGGTGGCACGAATGCGATTATTTTTGGATCCCAAGGTCAATATACGAACAATGTGTGGCATCATATTGCTGTGGTTCGCAAAAGCGGCATCATCACCACATACCTGGATGGAGTGGCAAAAGGAACTTTGTCATTCCCAACGACTCTTGGAGCAACAGAGATCAAGATTGGCCGTGGCTCTTATGGTACGTGGTATTGGCAAGGATATTTGGATGAATTGCGTATTGTGAATGACACAGCCTTATTCACTACAAATTTTGACCCAATTGTAACGTGTCCTCCGGTGCCTGAACCACAGAGTATTTTGTTGCTTATTTTAGCAATTGGGTGCATAGTTTTTCGCAAAAATACAAAACAATAGCGTATTGTCAATCATGCCAAACTAAAAAGCGCATTTTCTCATTTTGAGGAAAATGCGCTCTTTTTACAAAAAGCAAATGGAGGCATCCTAGACATAGGTTGGAGTCGTAGCATGAAAACAGAAATTATTTTTCTTTGCCAGCGGGTTCCCTATCCACCAGACCGTGGAGATCGAATCACTACATGGAATTTTTTGCAGCGTTTATGCCAGACATACGCAGTGCATCTATTTTGTCTAGCCTCTGATTTAAATGACTTAGAAAAAAAGGATGTCTTGTCGAAACACTGTGCTAGTGTGCATATTTATTTTAAATCTCTTTGGCAGTCCAGATATGATGCAGGGCTTGGCTTATTTTCCAGAGAACCTATCTCCAACAGCTATTATCACTCTCCAGCCATGAGAGTAGATATCCAGCAATTGCTCCAAACAAATACCATTTCCATGATCTACGCATATTCGTCCAATATGTTTGGCCACGTAGAATACCAGCATACAAAGGTCCCCAAAATATACCATTATGGAGATGTGGATTCAGAAAAATGGCATAAGATGGCGAAATGCGGACAATGGTGGCTACGGCCAATTTATCGGCTTGAGTTTAAGCGCTTGCGTGCTTGGGAACTCGCCTGTGCGCAAAGTGCGTATGCGAGTGTGTTTGCTACTCAGCAAGAAGCTGATTTTTTTCAGACTTTAGGTGGACAAGGCAAATTGGTCTCTATTCCAAATGGAGTGGACAGTGATTATTTTCAGCCCGATGAAACTGTGGCAAAAGAAAATGCCATTGTCTTCACTGGTGTGATGAATTATTTTCCCAATGTTGACACTGTGTTGTGTTTTTACCAAGAAGTCTATCCTCTACTCAAGCAGGAATTTCCAGGCATACGCTTCTATATCGTAGGTTCCAATCCAACTCCAGAGATCCAGGCTTTAGGAAAAGCTGACTCACAGTGCATTGTGACTGGATATGTGAAAGATGTCCGCCCTTACTTGAATTGTTCTAAGATTTTCGTTGCACCTATGAAAGTGGCTCAAGGCATGCAAAATAAAATCTTAGAAGCTTTGGCCATGCAAGTTCCTGTGATTACATACTCAAAAATTGCAGCTCCCTTGGGCCTTACCCCTGAACAAGGTGTGATTGGGGTCAATAGCCCAGAGGAAATGAGCCATGCCATTGTCCATTGGCTTCAACATGAACCAGAACGACAAACTTTAGCCCAATATGGCCGCCAAGCAATTCTAGAGCATTATCGTTGGGAAACCCAGCTTAAAAAACTAGATACCTTGGTAAGCAAAGCCATTGGTGCAGCGGCCAAGTAAACAGCTTAAACCACCAATCGCCACCATCCGTAGCCACAACAATTATAGTCGTGCGCATAATAATATACAAAGCATTGAGTTATGTGCACGACTATAATATTCCCTATCTATAATCAGAGGTTTCTGTAGTAACACAGAAAGCAAGTTTTACAATCCTTGCAATAAAAATGCATAATGCAAGTGCTTTATA
>JAKLHB010000439.1 GCA_022710345.1 Planctomycetota bacterium | reverse complement strand
GGGTTAGAAACCCCAGGCTTTATTCCCAAACCGCTTCGCGGCAAAAAACTTTGCTGCATATCTTATCGAGAGTTCTACTTTTACAAAGCTGCCCAAATAACCAGACAATTCCAAAAAAAACATCCAATTCGTTATTGAGCTAAAAACAAATATGGCATAGCGTAACACACGCTATGCCATATTTGTTTGTTTATAGAAGTAGTTGTAGATGGCCAGACTACTTGGTTAAGATTTAACAACTAAGACTTTAGTTGTACGGAACCCCAAGATATTCCACCATTGGTCTGGTTCCATCCAAGTCCGGAATGTGGTGGTTAGTTTGTCGGGAGGACAGTTCCATGCACCTCCACGGATGGTTCGGCCAGTCCCATTTTTAGGGCCTTTAGGGTTAGTTGTGGGTGCGGTTTTGTAGTATCCATCGCTAAACCAATCTGCACACCATTCCCAAATATTTCCACTCATGTCCAGGCAGCCATAAGGAGAAGACCCATCTGGATACGTGCCTACAGGAGAAGGAGTGCGCATGCCAAATCTAGGTTCATTGGCATAATTGGCAAACCAAACATTCCCTGCACCAGGCTCTTCGTCTCCCCAAGGATATAGCCGCTTAGGTGCAGAGTTCATGTACATGCCGCCCAAATCACCATCGAAATAATAGCCTCCTTTAGCCGCCTTTTCCCACTGGGCTTCGGTGGGAAGAGTTTTCTTTGCCCAAGCTGCATACGCTACGGCATCTTCCCAGGTGATATTCACAACAGGTCGGGACTCATCTAATTCCCAAACTTCATCATGGGGCTTGGCTCGATTGGTTTCCTCGCAGAAAATGTTGTATTGATACCACGTCACAGGGCATTCATCAATTAGATAACCATCCAGATATACATCACGAGCAGGCATTTCAGAGAAATTGCCATTCTCGCCATCAAATCCCATGCTAAATTTTCCTGGTGGAATATAGACCATGGTCGCACCATCTTTTTCACATATAATGATGTTGCCTTCTTTTTTATACCCTTCGGGCAATTCCAGCTCGATAAAAGCTACAGGGGATTTTAAATGATTTCCCCCTTCATCTGAAGGCTGGTCTTTGACCAAAATATCCGAATGTTCTGGTGCTGCTGGGGCTTCTTCTTCTGTAGGTAAATCATAGGAAACTTGGGACATTGGCTCTTCATCCAAAGAAAATTCTTCTGCATTGCCTGTCTCAGCAGGTGCTTCTGAATTGTCCAAAGAAAATTCTTCTGCATTGCCACCTTCAGCAGACGCTTCTGAATTATCCAAAGAAAATTCTTCTGCATTGCCACCTTCAGCAGGCGCTTCTGGATTGTCCAAAGAAAATTCTTCTGCATTGCCACCTTCAGCAGGCGCTTCTGGATTGTCCAAAGAAAATTCTTCTGCATTGCCACCTGCTTCTGGATTGTCCAAAGAAAATTCCTCAAATGATGCTGCACTAGGGTTTTCTTCGGAATCAAAAAGTTTATCTGTTGACTCAGGCGGGGTTGTTTTTGGCTCAGTATCTGGATTCACAAGCTCTATTGCCGCAGAATCGAACAATGCTTCCACAGTTTCTACCCCACTGGATTCGGTATTGGGTTCATCAGAAACATCGCCGACTTCTTCAATTTCAACATCTTCTGTTTGAAGCTGCTGTGGAGCTTTCCCTTGAGGACCAGAAGGCATTGCTTTGATTTCTGCTACATCCAACCCTTCGGGTGCTTCATCTAAATTTGCCGCACTGTCTTCCTGTGGTTCCGAAGATGGTATGACTTCTTCAGCATCGGCAACTGCTTGGGCCTCAAATGCTTCATCAGCGACTTCGCTAGCTTCGAGGGCTGGCATGGCAGTGGCATCTGTATCCATATCAGGCGCTAAAAATGTAGGAGCTTGATGTGGAGTTTTAGGTTCTTCCACCACAGTAGCCGAAGCAAAAGGACCTGTAATTTTAGCACGTTTGAGACGATTTTGAATTTCTTGGATTTTTTGAGCAATTTGTTCCGCTGTATATCGTTCTTCAGCATGTGGCATCAGACAATAGCCCACTAACTCGCCAACATATTCCCTTACTTGGGGATTTAAAGCAAAAATATTTTCTGGTGGTGGCGTTTTTCCTGTGAGCAAAAACATCAATGTCTTGCCTAGGCTAAAAACATCACTTCGGGCTGTGAGGTTAGGCTCTCCGCGTTGTTGCTCCGGAGACATATATCCCCATGTACCTGCAATGTTTTTAGCAATTACACTACCTGAAGTACGACTGATCGAGCGGCTGATTTCCTCTGGATTGGGCAACATGCAAGCAATGCCAAAATCAATGATTTTCACTGCTTTTGTATCTGGACTATAAAGAATATTATTGGGTTTAATATCTCTATGAATGATTGGTGGATTCTGGCTGTGTGCTACTGCTAGGCCTTTGGCTACTTCAACGATGATAGCTAATGCTTCGGTGATTTCCAATGGTTTGTTTTGGCTACATTCCTGAATGTATCGCTGTAGGTCAATGCCTGGGCAAAATTCCATCACCAAAAAAGGCCGATTAGCATGATGCCTACCAATGTCATAAATCTTGATAATGTGAGGGTCATCCATTTTTTTTGCTGTGAAAGCTTCTGAAAAGGTCTCTTTCAGGCCGCCTGTGGCATATCGCCATAATGTCTTAACTACCACCATACGTTCTGCATAAGCATCTTCACATAAAAAAGTGACTCCCATGCCGCCTACGCCTAGAATTTGTTTCGGGATATATCGCTCTATATCAAAAAGATTACATTCTTCACTCCCTACTTCTAAAGCTTCCAGCATATATCTTAATGCGGCATCAAAATTTCCACGATTGAGGAGAGCATGGAATAAGTTGCTTTCAATTGGGCCACGCTCTTGCCGATTGGAATTAGGCAACAAAACTAAAGCACGGCGGAAATATTCAGATGCTTTATCTGGAACTCCAAGGGCATTAAGGATTACACCCAACCTATTCGCAAATAATGTTTTCTGCGGATGGCTATTCGGAATTTTTTCAAACAATGCTTTAGCTTTTTCAATTTTCGGTCTTTGATTTTCTAAAATTGGCCCCAGCAAACTATGAGAAAATTCAATACGGTCTGCACCTAAGAATTCCATGGCTTGTTTAGTAAGCCTGGCAACTTCATCCACAGTATCGTTGACCTCACTTGTCTCCATGCTGTCCTTTTTCACCTTAGCTTGCTGGACTGGCAGTTCTTTGACTTTTTCTAGCACATCAGGCCCAATTTGCTGTTCCAAAATATCCATTACATTTTGAAGATTTTCTAAGTTGCTCTTTTGTTCTTCAAAATAGGAAGACATTTTTTTAAATGCACTTTGATACAAAGCAATTTCATCTGATATAGTTTGCAATTCTTTAGGATTTCCAGCTTGGGCTTTTTGCTTATCTTTAGTCGTGATTTGTTTTGCAAGGAGATTCAGCCTTAGCTTCATCTTTGTCCAACTACTAAAGCT
>JAKLHB010000438.1 GCA_022710345.1 Planctomycetota bacterium | reverse complement strand
CCTATTGTAAAGGTAAAAAAATGAGCATGTTCTATGTGGGCTTGCTGCATTTCAATGAAGCATTCGCTGATGACCTCAGACAAAAACTCAATGCCTTGCCCATACTTCATAAAAAAGATGGCACTGAAGTAAAGATTGAAACAGATAATATTACGATTCATGAAGTATCCATACATTATCCAACAAAATACAATTTAATTTTAGATCGCGGCTCACATTTAGTCAAACATGCAATGGGTGTTTTTGTTGCATTTGCATTTCGTGGGATTTATATCATTAACAATCCCCTCAGTTTTCACTATTTCATTGCAAACAAAGATGTAGGCTATGCTATGGCATACGAATTGGGAATCAACATCCCACCTACGTTTGTACTCCCACCATACTACACACGCGGGCGGCCATATCCCCATTGCCAAGAGCTGAATTGGAATCGAATAGTAGAACAGATGAATTGGCCATGCTTCATCAAACCAGCCGAAGGCAGAGGAGGCTTTCAAGTACATAAAGCATACAACCTGGAGCAATTGCTAGAATACTACGAAGGCAGTGGTTGCGAAATTATGACGGTGCAAAAAGCAGTTCAAAGCCCGTATCCTTGGCAAGTACGATGCCTTTGCCTTGGGCGGAAAATCATCCCCATTAAGTACTTTTTCAAAGGCGAACCTGAATATCGTTTTGAAGAAAATTTTTTGACACCCCAGCAAGGCCTTCGAATCATTGAAAGCTGCCAAATCCTCAATCGTCTCTTTGGCTACGAAATGAACTCAGTCGAATTTATCATAGATGAGCAAGGCGAACCTTGGGCCATTGATTTCAACAATCCAATTCCCGATGCGCGCCGTGAGATTTTGAGTGAAATTTTTTATAATGATTACCTTGCTGCCATGATCCAGCGAATTTCTGAAATTGCGACGCAAGATATACAATACCCATTTTTGCCTGAGATCAATGCATTTGCTGAAATCGCTCGAATGCCTGTCTCACGAGAAGAAAAATTTCAATTAGCACGACAAGTTGCCCAAAAATACTATAACCCACCAGTATAGTGTTTGCATAACCTTAATGCCGCCCTCTCAAAGGCTCTCAAAGGGCGGCAATTTTTTTAGTTAAACTTACATCAAGCTAAATGATTACCCAATAAACATACGCACGATATAATGACGTTTTGGCCAAAGAGAACGTACCCATCGAAGTCCTAAACCGCATAATAAGCAAATGATGCATAATGCAATATATAATCCTAGATAAGGGACAAACGGGCTTTTTTCCCAGGCTTCTGGAATAATGTGTGCAATGAACACTAAATGAAGGATGTACATAAACAGCGCAGCTTCGCCAAATGGCAATAATAAACGATAGCCAATGAACGATGCTGAAAGATCAACCAGAGCAAACAAAGTTAAAATAACACCGATAGATGTGATCATATAGCCAATCATCGCAGGATAGAACATTTCACTATATCCATCACGCACATACAAAGCACCAGGGAAAAAATACCATGTAACTGCACCGACCAATAAAATTCCCAATCCCAGTAGAAATGCTTTGCTGTTGCCAAATGGCTTCTCTTCTTGAGTAAACTGCCATCTGAATTTTGACAAAATCACACCAGAAAATGCAAAGGCGACCCAAGGAAAGAAAGGAAACCAGCCATCCACAAAAAAATGCCTCAAAATTTCTTGTCCGGAAACCTGCTTGAATTTCTCTAACGTATCCACATCAGGCAATTCTGCAGCATAGCCAATATAGGATTGCAAAAATGGGGTAATGCCAAAAATAATCAATGTTAATATGATTTGAAGGCAAGTAGGTAATTTCACAAAGAAGAAGCATAAGATCATTGCAATGCCAATGATATATAGAACATCAAATGTGCAGAATGGAAATGACTGCCAGCAGAGTATATCAATGGCAGCGCCGGCCAAAACAATGATCATGCCTCGGATAAAGAAATAGCCAAAAGTATAGGATTTTTTCAGCGTAGCAAAGCCAACCATCATGCCAGAAAGTAAAACAAACATAGGAGCAGCAAATGTGCCATATAAGCGTAGTCCAAGTGGATGTGGTTCAGCCAAATTTGTACCAGCAAGATTAGCAGCGATCATGGTAAAGACTGCCAAACCACGCAGAATATCAATGGTAATGTCTCGCATATAATACCCTTTCTTAAGCAACGAATGATTCTTCAGAGGCGGCCAAGCGGCCGCTTTCTTCTATCTGTAAATTGCCTACATAAGCCCAGCTCGAGAAACAACTATGTCTCTTTCTTGGATCTGGGCTTATCTGCACAATTTGTAGACAAACATGATCTATTATTGAAGATGCTATGCCATCTTGGAGAATCCGTATTGGGTTCATTGACCTATGAACTTAGAAAAGGTGAAGAAGGAACAATGTATGGGCCCAATCACCGCAAATTTACCATGATCTATACCAAATACTCAATCTCAAATTTTTTGATATTTTTTCTGATGACGATACACCCAAACAGCAACTACAAATAAAGGAATGCCTACCAATCCAGCATAAATCAAGGAGAACATAAGATAAGTAAGCGGATAATTCCAAGGACTATAGCTAGACGGCGTAAATTCACTACTAAAACCCACACAAAAAATAGTTGCCGGAATAATAAAAAATTGGCTGATGAGCCACGGTATAAGTTCATAGTGACGTAAGAGCTTTCGAAATGAAGGATCAAGATAGTGTAGGCTAGGGCGATGTTGAGCATGGCGTTGCCCAAAATAGGAAATAATGGCGCAGATACTAAGTAAGACTAAGGCTGGAATTCCTAGCAATATCGGCCAATCAAAACCGTTTCGGGGATCTACCCACCAGCCAAAAAGCATTACAAAAACAGTCGGGATATTAAAAATGAACAGTTTTTGCAAAAGAGAAGTTGTCTTTTTAACGACTTCCGGAGCTATTGGCACTGGGATAGTAGCATGCTGTTCTTGTCTTGCCTGTGGCATATTTTCCATTGATAAAACTGTTCGTTGTTGCTCTTCATACACATCTTTTGTGATCAGCCCTTTTTCATACAGCGATTTTAATTCTTTTAATTTTTGCTCTATTTCCATGTTGATCTGCTCCTTCTGTTATAACGAGTTGCTGTCCATAGCCTTAAATTCGATCTTGGTGGAAAGGCGGCCTTTGGTTCGCCTTTGGCCGCCTTTGCTGCTTCCTCTTGGCTTTATTCTTTGATGAGTGTTGTTTGAATTGCTTTTTTGACTCGTATCAATGACTTAAAACACCATCCACCGACACCTTGTGAAATTTTAAATAAAAGCGCATTGCTTCCTTTTTGGAGTGCTGCTTCTACCTGTTCAGGATCATGGAATACAGAGCGGAAAACATTGTGTGAATGAATTTTTTTGCCATTGAGCCAAACTTCAATTCCGTCATCGGAATTAAATTCAAAGGTCACCGGCTGTCCTTCAGTTGATTGGAGGAACACCAATGCGTATGCAATGCTATCATCATAATCCAAAACACGTC
>JAKLHB010000437.1 GCA_022710345.1 Planctomycetota bacterium | reverse complement strand
TAGTTTTTCCATTTGATAAATTTTAACAATATTGGGATGGTCTAATGTCCCTGTAATCTCAGCCTCGCGGATAAAACGCTGTTGGATGACTTCTTGGTTTATCTGGGGATGAAAAACTTTGATTGCCACGAACCTTTGCAATTGTTGATCCCTGGCTTTATACACAGTGCCCATCCCACCTTTTCCCAATGTCCCTACAATTTCATAGCGATTGGTCATTCATTCCTCCGTTTTGATCTAGCTTGTATGTTTGCACAGAAGTACAATTTTTTATCCAATGGCATTGGCTTCTTTCCTGGATTGTAGAACATCTCTTGCATGCTGCAACGTTTTTTGAAATAGTGCCTCCAATGCAGGATTGCACCCTTGGAGTCCTTCCACAACTTTTTCAGCCCAGTCTAAATATTCCTGCTGCCTTTCCAATGGCCATCCTTGCGGTGCTGTACGGGCAATATCCGCGACATTGCAAATTTTATCTGCCAATTTGATCTGCTTTGCTTCTTTGGATTTATGCGGTGCATGAACAATCTGCAATCTTTTGCGCTCTGCTTTGGGCAATTTTTTATCATCAGTCACTTCCTGTACCCAAGCCAAGACTAAAGCGCCAAATTGCTCCTGAATTTCAGCAGGTTTGGTGTTGGTATCTTCCAAGGTATCATGCAAAAGCCCTGCAATGACAATCGCAATATCTTGGATTTTACCAATATTCCACAATAATTCTCCAACAGCAATAGGATGATTGATGTATGGAGTTGCATCACTATCTTTACGTCGTTGTTTTTGATGTTTTTCAGCCGCAAATTTCATTGCTTTGAGTAAAAGCCCAACATTTTCCTCATTGACCAACATGCAACCTCCTGCTATAAAAATTATTACAACAAAATTTAAGAAATAGACTAGCTATTGAGATAAAATAGAAATCAATGGCTAGTTTTATCTGGAAATCTCTTGACATTCATTTTCTTCCAAATAAAATGAATTTTGATCCCATTGTCAACTGTATTTTTACATATTTTCTAAGGAATGTTTATGAGCCAAGATTTACCTTTGCCTGCAGAAGAATTGCGCAAGATGCACGCATATTGGCGTGCGGCTAATTATCTTTCTGTGGGCCAAATTTATCTCTATGACAATCCACTTTTGAAAGAGCCATTGAAAATAGAACACATCAAGCCTCGTCTTTTAGGCCATTGGGGCACAACACCTGGTCTGAACTTCATCTACGTACATCTCAATCGAGTGATCCAAAAATACGACCTAAATATGATATATATAATTGGCCCAGGTCATGGTGGCCCTGCAATTGTTGCAAATTCTTATCTTGAAGGAACATATAGCGAAATTTATCCACATATTTCTCAAGATGCCGAAGGCATGAAGAAATTATTCACCCAATTTTCGTTCCCAGGCGGCATTCCTAGCCATGTTGCTCCAGAAACTCCTGGCTCGATCCATGAAGGTGGAGAGTTGGGTTATGCATTGTCGCATGCGTATGGGGCTGCATTGGATAATCCATCGCTCATTGTATCCTGTGTTGTGGGTGATGGAGAAGCTGAAACAGGCCCGCTTGCCACAAGCTGGCATTCCAACAAATTCCTCAATCCTGTGCATGATGGAGCTGTGCTTCCTATTTTACATCTCAATGGATATAAGATCGCTAATCCAACTGTGTTGGCCCGTTTAAGCCGCGAAGAATTGACCAATTTGCTCATTGGCTATGGACATAAGCCTTACTTTGTAGAAGGCAGTGAACCGGAAAAGATGCACCAAATCATGGCAAAAACCATGGACGAAGTCATCACTGAAATCCAAAGCATCCAAAAACAAGCACGAGAAAATGGCTTCACAAAACGGCCTATGTGGCCCATGATTGTGTTCATCACACCCAAGGGATGGACAGGCCCCAAAGTCGTAGATGGTGTACCAGTCGAAGATTCTTTCCGTTCTCATCAAGTGCCCTTAGCAGAATTAGCAGCAAAGCCAGACCATCTCAAAATGCTGGAAGAATGGATGAAAAGTTACCATCCGCAAGAGCTATTTGATACCAATGGAACACTTTTGCCTGAGTTGCAGGCATTGGCACCCAAAGGCACCCGCCGTATGGGAGCTAACCCACACGCAAATGGTGGTTTGGTGCTCAAAGAATTGCGAATGCCAGATTTTAAATCGTATGCAGTAAAAATGGAAAAACCAGGCACTATTTTAGCAGAAGCGACCAAAATTATGGGTAAATTCCTGCGAGACATCATGAAGATGAATCAGGACACCCGCAATTTTAGAGTTATGGGGCCGGATGAAACGAGCTCCAATCGCTTATCTCCATTGTTTGAAGTAACGGATCGAGTATCTACGGCTGAAATTTTGCCAACCGATGATCATGTTTCTCCCAATGGCCGTGTCATGGAAATTCTCAGTGAGCACACATGCCAGGGCTGGCTCGAAGGTTACTTGCTCACAGGTAGGCATGGTTTTTTCTCCTGCTATGAAGCATTCATCCACATCATTGATTCCATGTTCAACCAACATGCCAAATGGCTCAAGAGCACGCGCCATATCACTTGGCGACGACCCATCGCATCCTTGAATTATCTCTTGACTTCGCATGTCTGGAGACAGGATCACAACGGCTTTAGCCATCAAGACCCAGGATTCTTAGACCACGTGATCAATAAAAAAGCCGAGGTTGTTCGCGTCTATCTACCCCCAGATGCCAATACCTTGCTTTCTGTCACGGATCATTGCTTAAAAAGCCGTCATTATATCAATGTCATTGTTGCAGGCAAGCAACCTGCTCTCCAATATTTGGACATGGATGCTGCGATCAAGCACTGTACCATGGGAATTGGAATATGGACATGGGCAAGCAATGACCAGGGCACCGAGCCTGATGTAGTCATTGCTTGTGCAGGCGATATTCCAACATTAGAATCACTCGCTGCTGTGGATATTCTACGCAATCATTTTCATGACCTCAAGATACGGTTTGTGAATGTTGTTGATTTGATGACATTACAACCTGCAAGTGAACATCCACATGGCCTTTCTGATAAAGACTTTGATTCTCTATTCACCGCAGACAAGCCCATTATCTTTGCATTCCATGGCTATCCATGGCTCATTCATCGTTTGACCTATCGCAGGACCAACCATAAAAACTTGCACGTGCGTGGGTATAAAGAAGAAGGCACCACCACGACACCGTTTGATATGGTGGTGCTCAATGACCTCGATCGATTCCATTTGGTCATGGACGTGATTGACCGCGTGCCCAAGCTCATGCCCGTAGGCGCTCACTTGAAGCAAAGCATGAGGTATAAACTCATTGAGCATAAGCAATACATCACGCGATATGGCGATGATATGCCTGAAATTCGTGATTGGAAATGGCCATATTAAAAATAATTACAGCAGTCCTTATTATAATAAGAACTGCTGTAAACAATCAAGGTCGCATCAGCAATCCGCTGAATCAAAAATAAGAACTGCTGTAAACAATCAAGGTCGCATCAGCAATCC
>JAKLHB010000436.1 GCA_022710345.1 Planctomycetota bacterium | reverse complement strand
ATCCGTGGATTTGCTTTTTGCCTTGCTCCCCCTGGATTTATCCACTGTTTTTCTGGACGTAGCAACAGTGGTTTCGCCTGGCCCACGTTTTGCTGTAGGATTGCTTTGGGATTTGCTGGAGGCTGTTTTAGCCTTACCTGGTGCTTTTGTTTTGTCAGTTGCTGCTTTTGTTTTGTCGGTTGCTGCTTTTGTTTTGCCGGTTGCTGCTTTTGTTTTGCCGGTTGTCGCTTTTGTTGTGCCGGTTGTCGCTTTTGCCCGGCTTGTTTTGGTCGTATCTTTCACCTGAGTTGATGCTTTGCTTTTCGCCGATGCTGGTTTGCTGATTTTTACTTTGCTGCCTGTTTTTCCTTTGCTGGTTGTTTTTTCTTTGCTGATTTTAGCTTTGGTTTTGCTTTTCGCCTTGGTTGCTGTGGTTTTTGCTTTTTTGTCTGTTATTTTTTTGACACTAGTTTTCTTTTTGGTGGTTGTTTTTTTTGCTTGCAATTTTGCTTTGGTTTTCTTATCTTGGATAGAAGACATGGTATTGCTCCTGACAATCAAAAAATTTGTACAAATCAAGTTGATTTCCCGTAGCAAATAGTATATTCCAAAATGCAGTAAAAATCAATGCATAAAAAAGTTAAATTTATCAATATACGAAAATTTGGGTTGATCCCGTATTCAATGGATTGATCCCGTATTCAATGGATTGATCCTGTATTCAATGGATTGATCCCGTATTCAATGGATTGATCTCGTATTCAAAAGGAGGTTTTGGATTATGTGGAAATGGATCGTTTTGTTGGTTTTCTTGAGTCTAGGCATTGGATGGCTAGATGCTCAACCAGAGCCCAAAAGAAGCGGGTTGGCAAGGCATGAGCAGCCGATGACATTGGAGAATATCCTGGACGCACGAGATATGGAAAATAAATCCGAGGAACAAATTCTAGCCGAAGTTAAGGCAAGAGATTGCACAATTCCCAATGAAGAGGCGGCCATTAAAGCAGCATTGCAAGAGTTATATAAAGCAAACTTTAGCCGAAAATTTCGAGATGCATTGGCAGCTTTTTTACGAAATCGTACTACCGTATGGGAAGCATTGCCCGAGGAAATGAAAAAAGCAGCGGAATTGGAAAAAGCAGCAAACCCGCCAGCGTATGCGAGCAAGATATGGGGATTGATCCTGGGAGTGAGCGATTATGAAGATACAGCGATTCCAGATTTGATGTTTGCACAAAAAGACGCGCGGGTATTTTGCCAATACCTATTGTCGTTAGGGGTGCCAGAGCAGCAATTGTACTATTTGACAGAAACCCGGGCCACATTAAGCAACATCAAGAAGAGCCTGGAGGAAATCCAGAAAAAAACAAGCAAAGATGGAATCATTGTGGTCTTTTTTTCAGGACATGGAGGAGCAGATGCGCAGGGAGACCTATACTTTTTGATGCAAAACACAGACACAAACAAATTTGCCGAAACAGCCTATCCAATGGCAGACTTCAGGAAAATGCTGCAAGGAATGCCCACAGAAAAAGTCATAGCGTTCTTAGATGCGTGCCATAGCGGAAGAGCGGCCAAAGCATTTCAAGTCAAAGACGTGCAGATGGGAGCATTATCCAGAGAACACCATGAAAAGATAGCGATGTTGGCGAGAAGAGACAGCAGTGCATCTTCGGATTCCTATGGATTGGCTGAAAATCCGAATCAGCAAATCGCCATCTTCAGCTCTTCGCAAGAAGATCAAACATCCCAAGAAGATACGGAGGGAAAGCAAGGTTTATTCACATATTACTTGCTGGAAGGCCTGAAACAGGGCAAAGCCGATGGAAATAGGGATGGCATCGTCACGCTCGAAGAAGGCTTTCTCTACACACAAAAGCAATTGGTGGAACGAACGCGAGGGGAGCAGATACCAAAAAAATACCTGCTGCCCAAGCGATGGGATGAACAATTTAAGATCCCAGCATTGCAAAGAAGAGAAACCTCCCAACCGCCGATTGCACCGACGATAGATTCAACACCGCCGGTAAATCCAACGCCAGCAAGATTGATCAAGTATACCTTGCAAACAGCGCAGATGCAGGATGAAGCGAAACGACAGAAGACTGAGTTTGTTTTGGGTGAGCCTATGTATGCAAAGATAACATGGTTGACCCAGAAAATTGCGAGCGGGTCCAAGGACGAAATTAGTGTACGAGGGTCTGGAATCAAGGGGTTTAGCAAGGTGATCTCGAAATCCAAAGTAGGTAGTTGGGGGTATCCTGCATGCATAGAATTGCTCGAACCTATCGCAGGAGATTATGAAATCGAGATCGAATTAAAAGTAGGAGGCATGAGCCAAAAAAGAAAGCTCAGCTTCACAGTGATTGAGCCAAGCATCCAGGCACAGGATATCCAGATTAGCATCACAGGGAAAGCAAGTGTGCAAGAAAAAGAGACAGCAACCTATGAAATCGTGGTGGTCAATGCAAACCCAAGGGCCGAGGATGAATTCAGAATTGAAATTCGGCTCAGTAACCTGGAATACCAAGGCATTGTGAATCGAACATGGCCATCCCAAGCAACCTTAAAACCCCGAACCCAGTGGAAAGCCGCATACAATATAACCGCCTCTAGTCCTGGGAATGCCCAACTTACAGTGGATGTCAGCTTTGCCATCGGAGAAAGCATCCTGAAATCAGCGACCAAGGAAATCCAAATCACAGCCAAACCAGCGCCCACCCAACCCGAAGCGCCTGCCTATCGTGGCTTTACGTACCTGCGAACGCAAACCTATACGTGCGGCGGCGTAACAAACACGGTGAAGGAATATCGCCACGACCAAACCGGCCTGGAATTCGTGCTGATCCCAGGAGGGACATTCATGATGGGCAGCCCAACGAGCGAGACAGCTCGAGATTCCGACGAAGTGCAGCACCAGGTCACGCTATCGCCATACCTGATTTGCAAGACAGAGGTAACGCAAGCCGTATGGGAGCGAGTGATGGGGAGCAACCCATCGAATTTCAAAGGCCCCAATTTACCAGTGGAGTGCGTTAACTGGGATGATTGCATGGCCTTTTGCCAAAAAACCGGGCTATCCCTGCCCACAGAAGCACAATGGGAATTCGCCTGCCGAGCAGGAACCCAAACGCCGTTTAATGTTGGCTCGAACATCACGAC
The DNA here is from genome assembly GCA_022710345.1 of Planctomycetota bacterium. Classification (GTDB taxonomy): domain Bacteria; phylum Planctomycetota; class Uabimicrobiia; order Uabimicrobiales; family JABWCH01; genus JAKLHB01. The sequence continues at coordinate 380 of JAKLHB010000436.1, read as the reverse complement.
AGATATAGTGAACTATGATGGCAACTATCCTTATGCAGGAGCAAGCAAGGGACAAGATCGCCAAACAACCGTAGCAGTAGGAAGCCTTCCCAATGCCAATGCGTATGGATTATATGATATGCATGGCAATCTTTGGGAATGGTGTTCTGATTGGTATGGCGACTATCAAACGTCACAAACTGTTGATCCTAAAGGAGTTGCGGCTGGATCCTATCGCGTCTGTCGCGGGGGTTCTTGGTACTACGGCGCCCAGTCCTGCCGGTCGGCGTATCGTTACTACGACTCCCCGTCCTATCGCAACCAGTACCTTGGGTTCCGGCCTTTAAGTCTCCCTTTGTTTAGGTAAAAAGAAAAAAAATAGGAAAAATTTTATTTTTTTC
>JAKLHB010000435.1 GCA_022710345.1 Planctomycetota bacterium | reverse complement strand
AATGAGGGAGAGGCATCGGAAGAAATAGCATTAGAAGATGACCAATCTTTGCGGCTGGAATTAGAAAAATTAGCCGCAATGCTCAAGAAAGATCCTTTCAACTATGATGCAGTCAATCGCTATGTCGAGGTTGCCATGCTGATGGGCAATACACAAGCGGCTATTGCTCAATTGCTCATATTTGCAAAAGGATTGCATCAGGCTGGCGATGTTGAGGGAGCTATCAATTGCTATGAATATATTTTAGGGCTTGCACCCAATAATCTTCCTGCAAAACAATATCTAGCCCAATACGCAAAACAATGAAACAAGTTTATGTTAGTGCAAATGATGATATGCTTGGACAAATCCTGTTGCAATTACTTCAGCAACTTAAGCAGCAGGATATCTTAGCCAATTTAATTATATTGATCCCCAATGATTTAATACGGTTTCATTTGCAACAAGCTATCACATATAAGCTCAATGGATGTGTAGGTATCCAATTCTATACTTTAGCAGAATTAGCAGAAGCCATACGACTAAGAAACGATACCAGCACAAAATTGCCATTGTCTCCTTGCCTTAGCGATTGGGTTATCCAGCGTCTTTTCCAACAGCTTAAGCAAGAAAGATTAGGACAAGCCAAGGAGATACCTGTACCTGAGCTATTAACAATTGCTATTCAACAGCTCAAACAAGCTGGTGTTACTCCAGAGCAACTATACGAAATTCGTGCCTCTCTTTCCACTCATGCAAATATAATCTTGGAAATCTGGGAGACTTATCAACAGTTTTTAACTGAAAAAGGCTTTTATGATACCACTGACTGCTTAATTCGTAGCCTAAATTTGCTCGAAGATGATCATCCAATTGCACACTTGCCTATTTTTATCTATGGCGTATGGCATCTTACTTGGTTAGAAGAACGGTTTTTGGAAAAACTCTTTCGCAACACAAGTGTGTATGTGTTTGTACCATTTCCCAGCAACAATCCAATCATACAACAGCTTTTGCATTGGCTTATTTCATTGGGTTTTGAAGAGATTGTGCTTTCACAGGCGAAACTGACCAATAGCATGACCAAACTAGGACACCGTTTTTTTGGTGAAACTACAACGGGCGATTTTAAGGATTTTGTAGAAGATATTACGCTCATTTCAGCCAGCACAGCGGATCAAGAAGCAAGGCTTTTGCTTCAATATATTCGGGAAAAAGTACGTTGTGGATGGAATTTTGGAGATATGGGAATATTGATGGCCTCTGATTCTCCGTATGTACCGTATATCCAAGATTTATTTCAGCAGCAACATATTCCATTCCAAAATGGCCATCGTATGTTATCCCAAACATCAGAAGCAAAATTATTGCTCGATATCTTAGAAGTTTGGCGTTCTGCAGGCCATGCAAATGCACTGCATGGAGTTGTGCATTCGCCTATATTGCAGCTCAAAGCTACTTTGCCCAAAGATGCCAGCGCATGTATTTCTGCTACAGAATGGGACGAGCTCAGTTTAAAATTAGGCATTCGAGGGCACTGGGCAGAATGGAATGCTAAATTAGAAGAAATAATTTTGCATTTAGAAGAAACCCAAGCCATAGAGCCTTTGACAAAGGCACGTGTGTGGAAAGAATTTTTGCTATTTTGGCAAAACTGGGATATGTTCCTGATCAAGCAGCCTAGCTATCGCTCTTTGGGCTATTATCTGGCCAATCTGTATCAAAAAATTGTGCGGCCTTCGGCTTATGTGGATATGATTCTAAAAATTTTGCTTTCCTTGGAAACCATAGACCGTTGTGAAATTGCAATTTCATGGAATCATTTGTATGAAATTTTGCAAAATTTTTTAGAACATACCCCAATTCCCATATCTTTTAGCCCTTGTGCGGTGGTTCTTTGCAATTTTGAGGCAGCATTATCTCGTCCTTTCCCAATTACCATGATTCCTGGGATGGTAGAAAAAGAATTCCTTGCTAGTTCAGTTGCACCTAGCTATATTTTAGCCACAGAATTCCAGCAAATCTTTAAGGCATTACAAAGGCCAGGCTTGGAATGGCTGCTTCATGCCATCCAAGTTCATCATCAAGAATTGTTTGTCAAATTGGCCATGATCAATGCAAAACAACTGCAACTTAGTTTTGCAAGGTTAGAGCCAATATCAGGGCATGAGCGCTTGCCATGTCTTTTGTTTTTGACGGCCGCTAGCAGTCTTATGGGAAAAAGTATTTACTTTAGCAATTTGCTGGAATGCCCATTTTATCGAACCATTCCAGGAGATTATTTTTGGCGATTGCCGCCATCTCAATCCCTGGATGAACTAGCGTATGACTTTAGTATGGCCAAATTGGGAATTGCTGGAGATAGTTTGGCTTGGAATATGCTTCTGCAACGATATCCAATTTTTGAAACAGCGTATCAGCATTTACAAGAAGCATGGACTAGCACATCACTCACTAAGTATGATGGCCTCATCATGAATCCTGATGCTACAAGGACATTAGCTTCTTATTTGCCAGTGCAGAAAGTACAAGATCCGCATGCTTGGGAAATCTATGCAATTTGCCCATTCCGTTATTTTTTAAAATATGTTTTAGAACTCCAATTTTTGCCTGAAATTCCTCTTTTACCAACGGTTTCATTGGGTCACCAAAAAGAATCTTTGGTACGCATTCTCCAACACTTTTACAATCGTATGCAATCCAATCCAACTGAACCGGAAAATTGGGACCAATGCCTCTTAGAAGCAAGCCAGACGATATCCAGCCATATAGGGCCATCTAATTTAGAACAAATACTATGGCAAGTAGCGCGTGATAAAGTGTTGGAATATTTGGAACGTTTTTTAAACACAAAGCCATGCATGGGCATCCCTATGTACTTTAGAAAACCTTATGCACAAGCAGAAACCCAAAAAATTACCTTGTCTCTAACAAAAGAAAAAAACGTGGTATGGCAAGGCCAAATAGACCAAATCAATATCGCTGGCGCAGAATCATGCGAAAGCATTCAGTATTGCCTAGACCAACGTCCTCCTTACCCTAAAGACCAACAATTCTGTGGTGGAGAACAATTACAATTGGCCATAGATCTGCTAGCCTTAAGACAATCTTTCCCAGATTATGCAGCCTATCGCAGCTCCTATTATTACTTAAGCACTAAAGAGCCAAAACAGACTACATTTCTGAGTGAGTATTGGCAAGACACAGAAAAAACACTCAAGACAATTGTGTATTATATCTTACATGGTATGGAAAAGCGCTATTTTTTCGCAGCACCAAGTAATGCCAAATGCCTTTATTGCCCATACTTAGAAATCTGCGGCCCCATGAGAGAGACGAATTTTGAGCTTAAATCCAATGATCCACGATTGCTCTTTTATCAGAGGCTTAAGGAAATTCCGTAGCAACTTCCTTATTGTACGATTGCTCTTTTATCAGAGGCTTAAGGAAATTCCGTAGCAACTTCCTTATCAGACGTTTCCGTAACCAGCCAAAAATAGGATGGCACGTGCATGAGATCAAAATTTCGAAATGCAAGTGTTTT
>JAKLHB010000434.1 GCA_022710345.1 Planctomycetota bacterium | reverse complement strand
CCATCATCCATAAAAAAGGTAGTCAAGCGTATAACATTTGAAATAAGCAAGCATAATGAAGAATTCAATTGGTACTATCACCCAGAAAAAGAAGGCAAAGAATTAGCAATATGGGGCGCGGGTGCTTTGGAGGAAATTCCTAACAAACTTTACCAAGTGCTTGAACGTACGCAAAATGAGCGAAATTCAATTGACCGTTTTCAAAAAATAGTAATTTTTTTTGATCGAGATACCCGTGACGATAATGCATGCATCCAGCTTATCAAGGATTGGTTGAGTAAAAGTAAAATAAAATATCCTGAACCATTTCTATTGGGTGATTGGACAAAACTGACAATGAGCATTGCAGATGAGGCTAAAGAAACATATCCCATAGATCTATTGGTCTTAGCTTTGCCACCTAATAGACAAGGCAACCTTGAAATATTTTTAATGGATGCTCTTGCCACGGCTTCCTCAAGCGATAGGCTTTTGGTCGAAGAAGCTGGAAAATTTATTGCGGAAATTCCTGATACTCCTTATCTTCACAAAAAACGTCTTCGTGCAAAAGCCCAGTTAGGAGCAGTTCTGTCTGTAGTATCTCCGGATTGGGTGTTTAGTAAGTTAGATCAACGTCTTATATTGGTTGAATGGGAAAAATTAGAATCTGCTTGGGATATTTATAGAAAATTAGAAAAATTATAGCCGCTTGTGCTGGCTTCATATCATCGTGTATAATATAAATTCATGTGCATTGTGTTATGTGTAGCCAAAAACGACTGCGGCTGGTACGCTTAGTTGATTGGATCAAGGAAATTTATATCTTAGGAGAGCTGAAATGGCATATTATATGTGTGAAGCAGGAAAGATATTGAAGGGAAATCAGAAGCAGAAACAATACCGGGTGGTCAAATACATTGGCCAGGGAGGAAATGGGACAGTGTTTCTGGCAGAAGAAATAGATGAAGCAGGAATGGTATTGAAATTGCCGGAAGATCGAGAAAATCCGAGGCAAGTGGCGATCAAATTTATGAAGTGCAGGGTGACAGTAGAAGAAAGAGAAAGCTTTCGTTTGGAAGTAAAAACCTTGTTGCAACTGCATGCAGACTATAGGAAAGCGAATGGAAAAAAGCCGGGAGCAAGCGGTCATCCGAACCTGATCGAGGTGGAGGATGCGGAGATCCTGGATGAGGCAGAGATCACAAAAAGGGAAGCATTGAATCCAGAGATGCCGATGATCACCAACCCAGAGATGCCGATGGCCGCCAATCCAGAGATGCCAATGGCCGCCAACCCAGGGATGCCGATGACCGCCAACCCAGAGATGCCGATGATCACCAACCCAGGGATGCCAATGGCCGCCAATCCAGAGATGCCGATGACCACGAACTCAGAGATGGCGATGGCCGCCAATCCAGGGATGCCGATGTGGTATGCAATGGAATATTTGGAAGGCCCAGGCTTTGGGGAATGGCTGCATGAAGAGCCAAGGAAGCAGGAGATTGTGGAACACTTTGTACAGATCACGGATGCGATCTGGTTATTGCATAAGAAAAACTGTGTGCATCGAGACATCAAGCCGCAGAATATCAAGATGAGGCTGAAACGTAGAAAAGGAGAGGCAAAAGGAAAAGAAGAGGCTGGAATGCAGGCAGATGTAAAAGTGAGAGAAGAAATGTGTCCAGTGATATTGGATTTGGGGCTGGTGTATAATCCGTCGCTTTTGGCAAGGACATCATGTTCGTTGAAGGGAATAGTGTTGTATATGTCGCCGGAGCAAATCCAAGGAAAAGCCCATGGAAAGCCAGTGGATGTGTGGGCATTGGGTGTCATGTTGTATGAGGCCTTGACCAAAGGAAAGCATCCCTACATAACCGGAATATGCCCAAGCACGCCGATCAGCGTGATGAACATCATCCTGCATGAGCCATATCAAAATCCAAAAGGTTATGAAGAAACCCTGGATGATGTATTATCGAATATTTGCGCGAAAGCATTGGAAAAAGAAGCAGGAAAGAGATATGAAGATGCGTTGGAAATGCAAGGCGCGCTAAGATCGTGGAGAAATGAAAATGCAAGGCTTTGGCAAGCCAAGGCCCAGGAAGCGCAAAAGCAAGCACAGGACTGGACCAGGCAAGCGAAGGCTTTGCAAGCAAAAGCGAGTAGTACTAAAAATCCAGAGGAATTGCAAAAATTGAAGCAAGACATAGAAAAGGCCGAAGATCAAGCCATGAAAAGCTGCCGAGAGGAAATTGAGTATTTGGAAAAATGCTATATCTGGGCGATTGATGTTGCGATCAAGACATCAGCCCTGGAGATGCTGAAGGAATGCTGGCGAAGTGCATATCCTTTGCATGAAGTGCACACAAGACTCGAAAGCGAACCGCCAGAGGAATCCTGGAAAATGCTGGAAGCCAGAGAAATGAAGGCCCCAGAAGCAACGGACCAAGTAGAACGCTATGTGGTGTTTGGTGTGCTGAAGATAGTGCCAGTAGTCCAAGCAATCATTACACGAAAAGCAATATTTACGTTTGGCCTTCCTGAAGATCTCTGGGCCGAATGTAGCTATGACCACGAAGGCACGCGTATTTTGGACATGAGCACATCTACATGGCAAAAGCTATCCGTAGAGTATCAAGGTAAATACGCACGGCAATACCAAATTGGGTATGTAGAAGCCAGCCAACAAGGCCTGATTCAGTTCAAAGGCTTGGAATTGGAAATCGTGATTGACAAAGGTCGTGCGAATATCCCTTTGATCTTGATCCCACCTGGGAGATTCCTCATGGGCAGCCCAGAGGATGAAGCTGGCCGATATGGTGACGAAAACCAACATTTGGTTGTGATCACCAAGCCGTATTATATGGGGAAGACTTCGGTTACCCAGGAGCAATGGGAAGCTGTGGTGAGTGCGGTTTCGGACAAGGAATGGAAGAAAATATTTTGGCAGAATGGATGGCCTCATGACACAATGCCCTCCCAGCCATCGAGATTTAAGGAATCAGGGCCATCCGCGCCAGTGGAAAGTGTGGATTGGTACGAATGCGTTGCGTTTTGTGAAAAACTCGGATGTGCATTGCCTACGGAAGCAGAATGGGAATTTTCATGCCGGGGAGGAAGCACAAAAAAATGGTGTTTTGGAGATGATGAAGCCAGGCTTTCAGAATACGCATGGTATCGAGAAAACTCAGAGAATCATACGCATCCTGTAGCAGCAAAAGGAAAAAAATCAGGTGAGCTTGGATTGTATGACATGCATGGAAATATTTGGGAGTGGATTTCTGATTGGTACGGCGATTACCCTGGTGGTAGTGTGACGGATCCGGTTGGGCCTAAAGATGGCTCGTCTCGCGTCAACCGGGGCGGTGGCTGGTACAACGCTGCTTCGCGCTGCCGCTCTGCGCTCCGCTTCTTCACGGACCCTGGTGCCCAGTCTGCCTCTTTGGGGTTTCGGGTTTGTGTTTTTGGGCTGAATTCCATCGGAATCAACCTGCGCAAATAAACGACCCGGCAGACAAAGGACAGACTTGGGCAGGCCCAGCCCCAA
>JAKLHB010000433.1 GCA_022710345.1 Planctomycetota bacterium | reverse complement strand
ATCCATTCCAGATAGACCAGGCATGTTGAGGTCTAAAAAAACCACATCTATCTTACTTTTTTCTAAAATTTCTAAAGCTTGGCTTGCATTTTCAGCCTCTTGAATATTACAATTGCTGCGGCTGAGTGCTTTTTTCATGCCAAATCGTGCAGCACGTTCGTCATCCACAATCAATAGTTCAGCCATACAAAATGATTCATACCTCCCATCCGACCATTTGGCTTGCCCCTCCAATGTATAAGAGGGGCAATAACCTCTGCAACAAGAGATTATAAAATAAACTCATGGCAGTTGTCAACTATGACTTTCTTTGATAAAATTCTCGGATGCGATCTACAATATACGTCTTTTGTTCTATCGTTAGTTCAGGATAGATTGGTAACGCCAAGGTTTCAGCAGATGCCCGGTTGGATTCTGGGAATTCTTCTTCCTTGTAGTTCCAACTGCGGAAGCAAGGCTGACGATGCAATGGCAATGGATAATATACTGCAGTGCCAATGCCTTTTTCTTGGAGGAATGCCTTAAGTTGATCACGTCGTTCAACTCGAATGACGAATTGGTTGTAGATATGGAAGCATTCTGGACAAGCCACAGGTGTTTTCACAATATTTTCTAAACCAGCCTCTTGGATTAAGCGAATATAGTCTGCTGCATTTTGACGGCGGGCTTGATTCCACTCTTCCAGATAGGCTAATTTTACTTTTAAGGCAGCAGCTTGGATTGCGTCCAAGCGGAAGTTACCGCCTACCATTTCATGAAAATACTGATGGCTACACCCATGATTGCGTAACTTGAAAATTTTGTCATACAATTGAGGATCTTTCACCATCACCATTCCACCATCACCAACACCGCCTAAATTCTTAGATGGGTAAAAGCTAAAGCAGCCAAACTCACCTATAGTACCAGCAAATTGGCCTCGATATAATGCTGCAAATGCTTGGGCAGCATCTTCGATGACGGCTAGATGATGTTTCTTGGCAATAGTAAGGATTGCGTCCATATCTGCGCATTGACCAAAAAGATGCACGGGCATAATGGCTTTTGTTTTAGCTGTGATTACAGATTCAATTTGCTGAACATTCATGTTATAGGTAACAGGATCAATATCCACAAATACAGCACGAGCACCCAAACGATAGATTGAGCCTGCGGTACTAAAAAAGGTGTAGGGTGTTGTGATGACTTCATCGCCTGGTTGAATATCTATGGCTAGCAGGGCTAAGATCAAAGCATCTGTCCCAGATGTAACTCCTATTGCATAAGATGTTTTGCAATATTTTGCGCAAGCTTCTTCGAAAGATTTAACAGGTTCGCCTAAAATGCATGTTTGGTTTCGTAAGATTTCCAAAACCGCTGGCTCAATTTTGTCTTGAATTTTACGATATTGAGCCTTTAAATCCAGCAAGGGAACTTTGATTTCCACAAAAAACTCCTTTGTTAGCTAAAGCAGCCTCTTGCGTTGCAAAAGAGGCAAATAAAATATTTGACCATTATTTTCCATAAAGCTACGTGAATATGCAAGAAAAAATACAAAAAAAACAAAAATTGTATTGTTTGTATGCTTTGGAAAAAACTGAAGGCCAAAAACAGTGGGAGTTTCTGGCCATACTTTATAAAAGTTAAAAAGAATAAATAAATTTATCAAATACTTTGAAGCACTGGGAGGTCAGTGTATGCGTTCTTTTTTGCTGACTGTGCTTTGCTTTGCAGGTTTGCCTCTCTGCTTAATTCGTCCGTATTTTGGATTGCTTTTCTTTTCATGGATGGCATACATGCGTCCTCAGGACATGACTTGGGGATTTGCCAGCACATTTCAATGGTCAAAATTCATTGCAATTTTGATGCTTGTGGGGATATTTTTCAACAACAAAGAAAAATTCTTTCGACCTGTGCCGATCAATTGGATGGTTATTTTTCTATGGATTTTCATTAGCATTTCTGTGGTTTTTTCTGTTGATGTCCCTGCCAGCATGGATCGGTATATAGAATATACAAAGATTTTTTTGATTGCCATTGTGACCATTGGTTTAATAAATACTAGAGATCGTCTCAAAATTACTATTTTAGCCATGGTCACTGCGTTAGGTTTTCATGGCACAAAAAGCGGTCTTTTTGGACTCCTCCAGAGCGGGAGCATTAAAAGAGGCCCTGGTGGGATGTTGGAAGATAATAATGATTTTGCGCTTGCATTAGTCATGACTGTCCCACTTTTATTTTATATGGGGACGATGCAGACAAAAAAAATTTACCGTTATACCCTCTTTGGTATGGCTTTTTGCACAGCATTATGTGTTCTATGGACTCACTCTCGTGGTGGACTTTTAGGTTTAGTTCCGGTTTGTTTCTTGATTAGTTGGTCTTTGAGGAATAAAATTTGGGCTCTTGTATTTTGGGCATTAGTCCCTCCTTTCTTTTTTGCAGTAGCTCCAGACTCTTTGATTGCACGCTATAGCACACTCAAGACAGACCCTTCGGAAATTACGGAAGGATCTGCTGTAAGCCGAATGCATCATATGGAAACTGCTTTTATGATTGGCATTAAAAACCCATTTACTGGCACTGGTCCAGAGACTATGCTTAAAGTTTATTGGGACTATGCTCCACCATTAGAAACTTCGATTCGAACAACAGAGCACGTGGCTCACTGTGCTTATCTACAGATGTTTGCTGATTGTGGAGCATTAGCATTGTCCGCTTATATGGGATTGCTCATCTATTGCCATGTTACGCTTTTTTCATTACGCAGAAAAGCAAAACATGAACCTGCGATTGCGTGGTGTGTTCCCTATACTTATATGCTGCAGTATTCCCTTTTGGGGTACATGATCTCTGGTCTTTTTTTGTCCAAACAAAATTTTGATTTAGCTTATCAAATCATTGCTTTGGTAGGATCTGTTAATTTTTTAGTGCATGATGAATTGCGTAAAAAAGCTGAAGCTGAAGAAGAGGAACGATGGAGTATCAAAAAACGGGATAGTTTTTATCAAGAACCAGCAACATCTGCGTCAGCGCCATCTAGCCAATTAGCATCTGCACCACCATATCATCCTCAATCAGCTCCAATGCAGCCAATAACAGAGCCAAGCCATGCTAAACCTTCAAATGCAAGTATTTCCCCTGCATCTGCACCAGCAAGTGCTCGAATACAAGCCAAAACAGGTAGATTTAAAGCCATACAGCCTTCTCACATAGAAATAGAAAGCTCTTTGAATACTCAAGCAGATGCAAGCTCAAGCCAAAAAGCAACCATGCCTCAAAATATAGAGCCGGCTGCTCCAGTCGCTAAAGTAAGCAACTTACCCCACAAGGTTTCTCCAAATCAAAAACCAGGGGTAGCACCCACCACGGCTCATACTGCGCCAGCAGCACAAAAAGTAGGGGTGTCACAAGTCACGGGTCATACTGTGCCAGCAGCCACGGCTCATACTGCACCAGCGACTCAAAAGGCAGGAGTAGCACAGACTACGGCTCATACTGCACCAACGACTCAAAAAGCAGGAGTAGCACAGCCCACGGCTCATACTGTGCCAGCGGCT
>JAKLHB010000432.1:782-3551 GCA_022710345.1 Planctomycetota bacterium | reverse complement strand
CCGGATTTCCATCCTTTGAACGAGTACCGGCATCGTAGGCTTTTTGAATATCTCTGGGAATATACAATTCCTGTGAAAATGATACTACAAAAAGGCTAAGGGCCAGAAAAAGGCTAAGGGCTTTTTTCATCCAGAATTTGAACGTTCGGTCAAAATGTTGCTAGGCAAAGGCGGTATGCGCAAGCATCACCGACGTTTGGCAACATATTTCTCATCCCGATGGCGTTCTTATGAACGAGCACTTTTGGAATTGCCCTATCAACTCCAATCTGCTGAGCAATATGAACAGCTACTACAAACTCTGAGCGATATTGCTTTTTTGGAAGCCAAGGCAGCCGCTGGGATGTTGATCGAATTGCGGCAGGATTTTCAATATGCTTTGGAAGCCCGATCAGTACCACTGTCTCCCCATTTGTGTGTAGAGATTGCACCCCAAGTACAAGTGAACCAAGCCTTGCTAGCCTTGCTAGCTCATATATTGGAACTAGATTTTAATTTTTTATTGCGCCATCCACAATATATTTTTCAGTCATTATGGAATCAAGGTTACTGGCATGATTCTCCCCAAGCCGTCCACTATTATCAAGACGCTTCTTTGCCTAATGCACCCTGGAACCTCCCAGGGCCCAAACTCTATCGCTTGGTAGAGCACTGGCGGGCATCTCGCCCAAAAAGCCCCTGGATCAAAACATTGCGGCCTTTGCCGGAACGGCTAGATTCTCCGCTGGTCAAAATTTTTCGCGGGCATGAAGACTTTGCGACGGCGATCTGTTTTACCGAGGAAGGCAAAAAAATCATCTCCGGCGGTTATGATAAAACAGTGCGTATATGGGATGTTTCCACTGGCAAATGCACCAACGTATTCCCCGGGCATGAAGATTATATCTCATGTCTAGATATAAGCCCCAATGGACGGTATATAGCATCTGGGTCTGGAGATGGTAGCATTCGTATTTGGGAAGCACAAAGCGGGTATTGCTTCCAGGTGCTGAAAGAACACCATAAAGCCGTTGCTGCTCTCAATTTTACACCCGATGGACAAAAATTGCTTTCCGCAGGCAAAGACAAAATCATCCGGATATGGGATTGTCAGACATGGCAAGTTCTAAGATATCTCAAAGGCCATAATGGTATGATCAATGGCCTTGCTATATCACGCGATGGGAAAACCGTTGTTTCCGGATCCTGGGACAATAGCATTCGGATGTGGAATTTAGAAAGCGGAGAATGCCTTTGGAATTCGACAGGCCACACAGGCCATGTTCGGTGTGTAGCAATCAGCCCAGATGGAAAAATCATTGCATCAGGTGCGGATGATAGCACCGTTAGAGTCTGGGATACAGACGGCAAATGCTTGGCTATTTTACAACGCGATAGTATTGTATTCAGCATAGCGTTTTCTTGGGATGGAAAAAAAATCATCAGTGGAGATTATGGAATCCTTTCGGTATGGGATGCCACAAGCTTTCAGTGCGAACTGGCAATCCGCGGACATGAAAGTTCTATCTTCAATTTAGCAATCAGTCCCAACAATCGCTATGTGATTCCCTGCTCCAGCGATAAAACAATCCGGATGTGGGACATTCATAGTTCAGGGCTGGTATTGCAAGCACATGGTCATAGTAAAATTATTTACGATTTTAATCTATCCGAGGACGGAAGCAAAGCGATTAGCGGTTCCCGCGATAATAGCCTAATGCTCTGGGATACCCAGGATGGTAAGCGACTTCTAGTACTCAACGGCCACGAACAGCATGTCCGCGCAGCCTGTTTTATGCGTCATGATACGATGATTGCTTCCGGGGCTGATGATAAAACCATTAAAATATGGGATACTCGCACAGGAACCTGCCTCCAAGAATTCTTAGGCCATGAGAAAAATGTTACCGCCATTTTCGCCAGTCCAGATAGCCAATGGATTGTTTCGGGAGACAGAGATGGAGTCATTCGTCTATGGGAAGTTAACTCCGGCAATTGCATTTTACAATTGTCTGGGCATGAAGAAGACATTCGTAGCCTTTATTTAAGCGCCCATGCAAAAAAAATCATCTCTGGCGGAGAAGACCGCACCGTTCGCATCTGGGACATTGCCGAACGTAAGTGCCTAGCGGTACTAACAGGTCATAAAGACGGTGTAATCGGAGTCGCCATAAGTCCTGATGAAAATTGGGCATATTCTACTTCTCGAGACAACCAATTTCGGATATGGAATTTAAAAAACGGTGAAGTTCAGCTTCTTTCCGGGACGGGTAATGTAGAACAATGGACATTACCAGAAACAGTGCAACCTTATTATGCCCTTGCGCAAGATTGGGAAACCGTTGTATTTCGTCGTACCACCCATCAGCCCTGGCTTTTTTTTCCAGCGGTTATCCGCCAAGTAAAACTACACCCCAACGGTATCCTAGGCGGCTATGCGGGGGTATATCCTTATTTGCTGCAATTGCAAGTAGAATAGTAAGTTATAATTATAACGCAATAAACTGGAGAAGGTGATAGCTTTTTGCTTTCTAGGTGGATTTTCGGAAATTCTAACTTGTTGTGCTAGAATATACTAAAAAAAGATTCTTAATCTGTATCAATCAAAAAAAATTCGCTCGGAAATAAAAGTTCTCTTTGATAGAATGCTACGTTTTCCTGTGTCCCGTCAGGACACGATAAGAGCCGACATAACCTGGGGTTAGAAACCGGTTAGAAACCCCAGGCTTTATTCCCAAACCGCTTCGCGGCAAAAAACTTTGCTGCAGTGCAATCTTATACGAGAGTTCT
>JAKLHB010000432.1:0-772 GCA_022710345.1 Planctomycetota bacterium | reverse complement strand
AAGAGCCGACATAACCTGGGGTTAGAAACCGGTTAGAAACCCCAGGCTTTATTCCCAAACCGCTTCGCGGCAAAAAAATTTGCTGCAGTGCAATCTTATACGAGAGTTCTAATACAAGCAAGCTATGCCATATTTTTTTGGCATACGCTAAAAAAGTTTTGCGTCATGTTTCTCTATGACGCAGAAAATGACGCACTGCAATATATTGGTAAGCTAGAACTTAAGAATTCTCTAAAAAAAATACAATTTAGGAATATCTTTTGCTATCCTTATAGGAAAATAATTCCTTGGCAGCTTCTATGGGCAAGGCCATTGGCTTGGAGCCAATCATACAAGAACTGGGTTTCTTGCTTGGGTTTCTGCCAAACATCCTATTGCGAAAAAACATGACAAAAATCAATCGTGCTATTTTCCCCTCTATGGTTACATTGGGGAACCTTTTTTGTGGCTTTTTAGCCATTGCCTATATTGCAGACAATCACTTAATCGCTGCAGCTTGGCTTATCTTTGCGGGCATGATTTTCGATATGCTAGACGGCAAAGTTGCGCGTTTAACTAAAGGTAGCAGTGATTTTGGAATGCAGTTGGATTCCTTGGCAGACATGATCTCTTTTGGCGTAGCCCCAGCATTCTTGGCCAAGGTTGCGATTCTGCAAGAACCTGCGCCATGTTCAGCCCGGCTGGTTTGGGTTCTTTGTCTAAGCTATGTGATTTGCGCTGCTGTTCGCTTAGCGCGTTTCAATGTAGAGACTGATGAAGACGAATCGTCTCA
>JAKLHB010000431.1 GCA_022710345.1 Planctomycetota bacterium | reverse complement strand
CAAATAAAACCAAACCTCATTGTAGGCTTAGGCGGCTATGGATCTTGGAGTTGTGGGATCTTAGCACAAAAATATAGAATTCCTTTTGTGCTCTTAGAAAGCAATCGTGTCGCTGGTAAAGTAGTGAGATGGTTGAGTAACCAAGCAACAGCCGTGTATACACCTGGGCCAGTGCAAGGAATACCAGAATCAAAGATCAGACCTTTAGGTATACCCATTCGTCCTAGTTTATGCAAGAAAAATTTGGCAACCCAAAATGCCTGTACTATCCTTGTGATGGGTGGTAGCCAAGGTGCCCATTGTATCAATCAGGGAATTATACAACACTTGCCTTTGTTCAAAGCAATGGGGACATCCATCCGCTTCATACACTTGGCAGGAAAAGAAGCACCCAGTATCCAAGCTGCCTATCAAACACAGGGAATTGAGGCTGAAGTTTATGCTTTTACATCAGATATGGCACGATTGTACCAGGCGAGTGATTTGGTAATTGCTCGAGCTGGAGGAAGCACACTAGCCGAACTCACAGCCTTGGGCTTACCCAGTATATTGATTCCCCTTGCCTCTGCTGCGGATCATCATCAAGAAGCCAATGCCCGTTTTTTGGAAGCTTGCGGAGCTTCTCTGGTGGTCGAGGAGCACGAGGTATCCCAAAACCTTGGACCAACCATTCAGCGGGTCTTAAAGGATAAGAACCTGCTCGAAAATATGGCAATGAAGGCGCAAGCTCAGGGTAATCCCAATGCTAGCCAAGACATAGCGCAAGATTTATTACGATTGTTGGCTAGGAGATGACAACGTCTGCCTTTTGGGCCACTCAAGAAAACCTTGCACCCTTTCGCCAATTCCAGCAGATGCTGGCGGCCAGTTTTGAGTTGGGCCGAAAAAAATATGGAGTTGGTCCCAAAAATCGTGATCAACAGTTTACAGATTAGTCCAGTGCAAAAGTTTACAGATTAGTCCAGTGCAAACTTTGCAAAAGAAATTTAACTAGCCTAATGCGGGCCAAGACATTGTTTATGCTTTGTCGCCTTACCAGAAAGGATCAGCAGATGGATTACACGCACGTTCATTTAGTCGGTTGTGAAGGTGTGGGCATGAGCGCCTTGGCCCATGTACTTCTCAAAAACGGAGTGACAGTAACTGGATCAGACTTAAAGCCTGGCAGTTATTCCCAGCAATTGGAACGCGAAGGTGCAAGTATTCAAACAGGCCATAATGCAGTTAACCTACAAGCAAATACGGACTTAGTCGTAATTTCTGCGGCTATTCCAGAAAAAAACCCAGAAGTTCAAGAAGCCAGGGCTAGGAATATTCCTGTGGTGAAAT
Source organism: Planctomycetota bacterium (assembly GCA_022710345.1). GTDB lineage: Bacteria > Planctomycetota > Uabimicrobiia > Uabimicrobiales > JABWCH01 > JAKLHB01. The sequence continues at coordinate 2,227 of JAKLHB010000431.1, read as the reverse complement.
ATGCAGAAATGCTTGGCCGCTTGAGCAAGAATAAATGCACCACAGCGATCGCTGGAACTCATGGCAAAAGTACAACCAGCGGAATGATGGCCTATCTTTTGTATGAAGCCGGGCTGGATCCTTCCTTTATCATTGGTGCTAAAGTACGGCAATTATGTGGCAATGCTCGCGTTGGAAGCAGCGAACATTTTGTAGTAGAAGCCTGCGAATACGATCGTTCGTTCTTAAATCTACACCCACAATTTGCGATCATCACCAACATTGAGCCAGATCATTTGGATTACTATAAAGATATTGCTGAAATTGGCCAAGCTTTTGATCAATTTGCCCAAAAAGTGCCTAGCCAAGGTCTCATTGTCATTGAGCAATCTGCAAGGCATCGGCTTACTGAAAAAGTGCAGGCCAATATCCAAACTTATAGCATCCATGAACCTGCAGAATGGAATGTCTGCAATGTGGTAAAACACGAAGAAAGCACCTCTTTTGAGGTTCTTCATCATGGGCAAAAATTTGGAGAATTTGAAGTTACTTTGCCTGGAATTCATAATGTCTCGAATGCATTGGCTGTGATTGCATTAGGTAACTATTTGGGAATTCCCCAGGCCGCGATGCGGGATGCCATTAAACACTATGCAGGCGTTGGCCGCCGTTTTGAAATTCTTTCGACATCTCCGATTACCATTATTGATGACTATGCGCATCATCCCACGAAAATTAAAGCTGTCTTGAGTGCAGTTGAAGATCGCTGCCATTATAATAAATTATGGTGCGTTTTCCAACCCCATCAAGCAAGCCGAACCTATCACTTATTTGAAGATTTTGCCAAAGCTTTTGCTGTAGCAGATGAAGTGATTGTGACCGATATATTCTTTGCTCGTGATAGCCAAGAATATAAACAAAAAGTAAATTCCAATCAATTGGTCCAAGAAATGATCCGCCAAGGCAAATCAGCTTGGTATATCCCTACTTTCCCTGAAGTACAAAAATTTTTGCAAGAGAATTGGCAACCAGGTGATTTGGTCATCACAATTGGCGCAGGCTCCATCACACAATTGGCGCAACAATTGGTTGACCTAGTAAGGATTGAAGAAAACAAGGTATTGCAAGTTGCGAATTGCTAAACCCTTGCAGTTATACAAAAATGTTTACCACAAATTCTTGAAAATCAAGAATTTGTGCCATGAGGTAGAATTTTATGCAAAATTTTTCCATAATCCCATATTCATTTGGGATTGAAACAATATTTTGAAAGGTCGTTGTATGGTACAAAGCCACTCCAGAACAAATATTCAGCGAGTCATGAATATCAAAAAATCTAGGGCTCTTGCCCTGATCGTGCTCATCGGCATCGCTGCGGCAATCTTTTTTTTAGATCGTAAAGATACCAAGAGCACAATCCCCGAAGAACTTGGGTCTGCCCAGTTATCTGCTGGGGCAGCCATGCCAGCCGCTGCTGGTACACCAGTTGAAACTTCGAATGCATTGCCAACTGAAGTTGAAACCAAACCCGTGATGGTGATCGCAGAACCACCCCAGCCACCACCACTGCCACCCACTACCACTGGTCCTCTTTTTCCACATTTTAGCAACCCAAGTGTAGCAGCAACAGAACCAATCAAAGCCAAAGAAGGCAGCTCACTTGTGATTAAATTCGATCCAAAAAAAGAAGACAAGAAGCTAGTTGCACAACCTATCATTGATTTCACCAGAAATCCTGGTAAAGCTGGTCCAAGCAAAAAAGGAGTATTGCCCGTTCAAACCCCAGTAGAAGTGCGCAAACCTGCTTCGGATACCAAAGGATGCCAATATCACACTGTTGCTCCAGGCGATATACCCTGCAAAATTTCTGAGCAATACTACCAAACCAGTGGGTATGGCGAGGCTATATGCAAATACAATGAAACTCGCGCCAGCAAGCTCAAAATTGGACAACAGTTAGCTATTCCACCCCTCGAAATCATCAAGCAATATCATACAGGCCAGCATCCGCGCATCACTCCAAAAGGGTCTCAGGCCCCCAAATATATTGCCACGACACCGAGCGGTAAAGCAAAACTGGCATTGAAGGATGAAATATTGAAGGATGAATATATTGTCGTGGGCGCTCACTATGACCACCTGGGTTTTGGAGGCCCCGGATCAGGATCACGTGCCACCGATACACTTGCCATCCACAATGGCGCTGATGACAATGCCTCCGGTGTTGCTGCCATTCTGGAAATAGCCC
>JAKLHB010000430.1 GCA_022710345.1 Planctomycetota bacterium | reverse complement strand
AACGCATCAAAACAATTGTACAACGTTATTCGGATTTTATTGCATATCCAATTCTTTTGGACAAAAGCCAGATCAATAAACTAGCAGCGATCTGGCATCGCCCAGTTGCAGAAGTTAAAGAGGAAGAATATAAGGAACATTATAACTATCTGACTCATACGCAAGAGGCTCCTCTGTTGCACATTCATCTTGCCGTAGATGCGCCGATTCAATTTAAGGGCATTCTTTATATCCCGTCCAATGTGCCATTAGACATTATGCTGGACATTCCAGAAAAATGGCATGGCGTGCATCTTTATGCAAAGCGCATCTTTATTCAAGCAGACTGCGAAGAACTGCTGCCTCAGTACCTTAGATTTGCCCGAGGCGTGATAGATTCCGATGATTTACCCCTCAATATTTCTCGTGAAACACTGCAGGAAAACACCATGGTTGCTAAAATTAAGCAAACCGTGGTTCGTAAGATATTAGACAAACTACAAGAATTAAGCGCAGAAAAACCCGATGAATATCAAAAGTTCTGGCAAAACTTTGGAAAGTTTTTAAAGCAAGGTTACCGCAATGACTACGGCAACCGTGAACGGCTTGCAGAACTTTTCCGGTTTAACACATCAGCCTGCACAAGCAGTGATGAATGGATTTCCTTAGAGCAGTATACAAACCGTATGCTGCCTGGGCAAAAAGAAATCTATTACCTCATTGGTGAAAGCAGGGAAACGCTGCTCAAAAGCCCACATTTAGAACTTTGCAAATCAAAAGGCGTAGAAGTTCTCTATCTCACTGACCCAGTAGATGATTTCTTGGTGGAAGATTTACGAGAGTATAAAGACATCAAGTTTTTCTCTGTGGATCAAGAAGGCTTGGCACTCGATCATATTGAAGCCAAAAAAACTGAGGAAGAGCCGCCTGCTAGTAAAGAAAAAGTAGATGTAGAAACAGATGCCCTTGAAAACTTTATTAAATATTTGCGTGATTTGCTCAAAGAGCGTGTGGCCGACGTGCGTATTTCCAAACGTTTGACAGACAGCCCATGCTGCTTAGTATCTAGCAAAGATGCCCCTAATCTTGGGATGCAAAAACTTTTCCGCTTGATGCATGAAAACTATGAAATGCCCAAGCGAGTTTTGGAAATCAATCAGGACCATCCTTTAGTCAGACGTTTAGCTCAACTCCATGCACAAAAAACAGAAGAAATGATGGTGAGTTTCTGCTGCCATCAATTGCTAGATAACGCTCTGATCCTAGAAGGCAGCCCATTTGAAACTAGGGATATTGTGCCACGTACCCAAAGTTTAATGGAATCCTTGACAAAATTTCTCATGCCTGGATCAAAAAGCTAGAACAATCTCACGTAAAGGCAGAGCATAAGGCATAAGTCTCACGCAAAGGCGCAGAACAGGGAATCTTCTTCCTGCTGCGTCTTTGCGCCCAGTGCGCACATAAAGACGCAAAGGCACAGAGAAAATCGGAGGCCGTACATGCTCTTTGGCGCAAAGCAAAGAGTGTTCGTGCGGGAATGCTATGAAACGAAAAATAAATGTAAAAGGCTTGCCTTGTCCAGAACCAGTCGTGCAGACGAAAAAAGAATTGGACCAACCAGACGTACAAATGCTGGAAGTTACGGTAGATAGCGAAATCAGCCGTGAGAATATCATCCGATTGGCCAGTGGGATGGGCTACCACGTATCTATCAAAGAGGATGGAGATGACTTTATCCTAACCATTGATAAAAGCAGCGGCCATCAGTATACACCACATCCAAAACGTGGGCGAAATGGAGAAAAAAGCAGTTATAGTGCCGATTATATCGTATATATCAATAGCAATACAATTGGGCAAGGGGATGATGCTTTGGGTGAAATTTTGATGAATAGTTTTTTGAAAACATTGATAGATGCACATCCATTACCTGGTAAAATGATCTTCCTCAATCGTGGAATTTTTTTGACCACACAAGGCTCAAAAGTATTGCATAGTTTAATTGAATTAGAAAAAAAAGGTGTGACCATTGTTTCCTCTGGTACATGCCTGGACTATTATCAGAAAAAAGAGCAGCTTGCAGTAGGCCAAATAACAAATATGTTGGATATTTTAGAAACCCTACAAAATGCAAGCAAAGTTTTAAAACCATAATCCATCGAGAGGCTAAGCAAAAAAGCTAGCAATCTCAAAGAATTGCTAGCTTTTTTTTAGAATACAGTATGGAACAGCCAGAAATTTCTGTGATTTTGCCTATTTACAATGAGAAAGGCAATTTGGCTGCTTTAACACAAGAAATCATTTCAGCATTGATCCCTATACAAAAAGCTTTTGAAATCGTATGTGTGGATGATGGGAGCAAGGATGGGAGTGTGGAAACACTACAAGAATTGCAGCAAAAAGATACCCGCATTGTGCTGGTACGCCATATCCGCAATTTTGGCCAAAGCGCTGCCCAAGCAACAGGGTTTAGATATGCACGTGGGAATATCCTGATTACCTTAGATGCCGATGGACAAAATAATCCAGCAGATATCCCTCATTTATTGAGCTTGCTTCCAGGCTATGATTGTGTTTGTGGAGTGCGTAGAAAACGCCAAGATACTTGGGTGCGCAGAATGTCTTCTAAAATTGGAAATGGGGTTCGGAATTGGATCACAGGAGATCAAATTCAAGATGCGGGCTGCACGTTTCGTGTATTTTATCGCTCTGCTTTGTTGGAAATTCCTATTTTTAATGGTATGCACCGGTTTTTGCCCACTTTGCTCAGATTCAAGGGCAAACGAGTCATAGAAACTGTGATTGATCATCGGCCTCGCACGTGGGGTGAAACCAAGTATGGAATCCGTAATCGTGCTTGGCGTGGATTATTGGATTGCATTGCTATTCGTTGGTGCAAAATGCGCTGTTTTCCAGCAGCACGCACTGATGAAGTAAAGTAAAAATTTATTGGGAAAGACCTAATCGAAAGCAAAATATGGATCAGATTAAAAATTCTTCTGCTAGTCGCAAGAATATATATCAAGCGTGCATTTTAGCTTTGGCTCTGCCATTGCTGTTATATATTGCTTATGTATCGCCAGTTGGACAATGGATACGCCCAGAATATATGCAACAATTAAAAAAACAACTCACTTTATGGTATTTATGGATACCGCTGCTTTTCTGGATTTCAGGAGCACTAACCATGAGCGTGGGAATGCCACGCACTGTGCTAAGCTTTGTTGCAGGTAGTCTTTTGGGGTTTTGGTTTGGCATTATTTTGGTTGAAGCAACTTGTATCACAGGAGCGCTTTTGACATTTCTATATACTCGTTGGGCAGGCCGCACACTGTTAAAACAAACCCTGCAACAGCGCATTCCAATCATAGATGAATATATGCAAAAACATGGGTTTATGACTATCCTGATCTTACGGCAGACACCAATGCCCGGTGTTCTTGTGAACATGCTTTTAGGATTAACTTCGGCTAAAATACGAATTTTCATGCTTGCTTCAGCCATTGGCTTTTTGCCTCAAAATGTAATCTTTGCCCTTTATGGTAGTGGCTTACAGGGCAATTTTGCTGCACATATTTCGATTGCATCCATCTTATTGATCCTTGTTGCTGGAG